>JANPGR010000037.1:0-4808 GCA_031424015.1 Candidatus Nomurabacteria bacterium | reverse complement strand
CGGCCCCTACGGGGCCGGCCTTTTACCATATTAGCACCTCTTTGTTACTGTATCTTTGGTACAATTTCTGTTTGATATCGTTCGATACATTCATGGATTACCTTTACTGCTTCGTCTGTTTCGTAGAATCCTAGGACTTTGCAGGTTCCTGGTTTTTTTAAATGCTTGTAGAATTCGAAATAGTGTCCAGTTTCAGCTGCCCAATGATCTCCTAAATCTTTGTAGGATTTGATATGACTCATTCGCTTATCATCCGACAACACACAGATTATCTTGTCATCGATCTCTCCGCCGTCTTCGAATTTCATTATTCCAATAACGCGGACTTCTGCGAGCGATCCTTGGACCAGAGGCTCTGTTACATTCGCAATAATGAAATCGAGCATATCATTATCCTGATCCCAAGTCCCCGGTATAAGCCCATATGCGACAGGATAGGACAGTGTCGAATACCCAACGCGATCGAGTTTCAAATGTCCTGTCTCGGTGATGTATTCATACTTGTTAATGCTTCCAGAATTGATTTCGACCAGACCGTTGAGGATATGTTTTGATTCATCTGCCCAGGGTGATAATACATGGAGCAGATTAGGCATGAATTTTTGAATTGGTAAGTCTAGATTTGCCATAGAAATAATGATGAGTTAATAGTTGATAAATAGTAATATTCTAATTGGATCCCCGGTCGATGAATCCAATACTCGTTTGAATTCTATCACCCAGGATGACAGGTTATAAATTTGTTTTTTGAGACCGAGATAAATTTATGCTTCGGTGTTTTCTAATTCTAATTCTACTTCTGTTTCAGGGATAGATTCACTCTGAGGTGAATCGTCTTCCGTTTGTTCATTTGCTTTTTCTGCTTTTGGTTCTGATCCGTCTCCAACAATATCGAGTCTCCATCCTGTCAGTTTTGCAGCGAGTCTGACATTCTGGCCACCGCGTCCGATAGCGAGTGATAATTGATTGTCAGGGACAGTGATTACTGCATGGAGTGTTTCTTCGTTCAAGGTGATTTCCAGAGGTTCTGCTGGTGTGATCGATGATGCGATGAATTCTGCTGGATCATTTGACCATACGATAATATCGATACGTTCTCCTGCGAGTTCGTTCGAAACCGCATTAACACGTACACCGCGTTGACCTACACACGCTCCGATAGGATCGATAGAATCATCGTTTGATGCTACTGCTATTTTGGTTTTGATTCCTGGTTCGCGAGCGATGCTCTTTATCTCTACTGCTCCGTTTGCAATTTCTGGTGATTCATTTACAAATAGTTGTCTTAGGAATTCAGGGTGTGCACGAGAGAGTTTTAATTGGAATCCTCGTTCGGTATCAACTCCATAGAGGAATACTTTTATGTGTTTTCCTACTTGATAGAATTCATTCGGCAATTTTTCTTCTCGAGACAGAATTCCGATTGATCTACCGAGGTCTACATAAATGTTACCACGATCAAATCTCTGGATGACTCCGGTGACGATTTGTCCTATTTTATCTGTGTATTCGCTGGCGACTGATTCTCGTTCTGCATCACGGAGTTTTTGAATGATTACCTGTTTTGCTGTTTGAGCCGCTACGCGTCCGAAATCTTCTTCGGGTTCATCGAGAGGAAACAGAATTTCGTCACCCAGAGAGGTTCCAGATTTCATCAATCGAGCACTGGAAAGTACGATATGTTTTTGACTATTGAATCGAACGCGTTCGTCTTCGGGATTTTCATCTTCGATGTGTTCGTGTTCTGAATCGATCATTTTTGCCGTGGTTTCATCCACCACGGTTTTGACTTGGTAGAATTCTGTGTCTCCTGTTTCTGTATTCAATTTACAGCGGATGATTTGATCTCGTTCCCCAAAATCTTTTTTGTAGGCAGCTGCTAGGGCTCCTTCGAGGGCTTCGACGAGTTTTGCTCGAGGGATCTTTTTTTCTTGTTCTATCTGCTCAACCAACAGGTTGAGGGATTTTATATCAATAAGACTCATAAGTAAGTACTATTTGTTATGTGCATCTCTGGGGTGTTATGTCCAGAGAAGTGGGGGATACTGCTGTGACTGCAGGGTATCCCGGGTGATAGCGACCCCTGGTAAACAGGGATTGCTATCGAAATATGTATAATGTGATTTAGACTAACGAGTTGCTACTGCTGCCGGTGAGTCATAAACGCATCATACCATAGAATATAGTGATTGAAAAGGCACTCTTTTTGTGTGCCAAACCTATTCCTGTACGCCTGTACGGCAATCGGTTTTATATATCAAAAAGCAAACAAACTAAACACAATCTCTATCGAGCCCAACGCCGTAGGCGTCATCCTCGCTTGCCGGGGATCTCAAATAACTATCACCGTGTCTTTACTTTAGTTCTACATACAAAATCAAGGAAAAAACGCAAAGTGGCGAGATTTGTCATCTGGTTTGACTATTCCAGACCCCCGACGTAGCGAGGGTGACAACATAGTTAGAGTTTTGAAAACCTCTACAGTAACGGGTATATAAACTCATAGTAAACACAGCACCTACTACGGCGTCTTCCCAGTCTCCGAGTTGGGATGACAAAAAGGGCCTATATAAGCATCAAGGTGTTGAGAATAAAAAAATACCTACCCCTCAATCATAACGAGGGGTAGGTATAAAATATGTCTTGTCGCCAACCTGGTGAAAGACACCTTCTGTGCCAGGCTCTACCGCCTGTTTATTAATTGTTGTTATCCCTTTGGGAGCAACAATCTTTTTTTTCGACTTTACCAGTGTAGGAACTGGTTTTTTTTCTGTACAACTCGCAAATGCGAGCATACAAAACACTAATATTTTTATTTTTTTCATCATGATTTATTATTTTATATACTAGTCTTACCACAACAGTACACAGAGTACAAGCCGTGAGTTTTCGCATTACCTGTGGAAGAAAACATCAGTTATCAAAATATTTCTGGTATACTCGTGATATATGTCGATAGTTTCTGATCTCGTATATTTGGATTGGTATATCTCTCCTCTGGCTGTTGGGGTGAATGTGATATTGCGAGGAGACGTCGTCTATCATCGCAACAGAGCGTTCACTGATTTGGATCCAACAGAATCAATTGAACACAGTGAACATCGTATTATGTCTACCATACGCGAATTGGTCGCCCGTATTGATGCAGGACTATTGCGTAGTGCCCAAGTCCGTATCCTCTATGCAGGAGACCTACAATATGCAGAACCCTACCACAAGACTACCAGGTTCGACACCCCAACCCAGGTAGATATGCATATTCAACAACAATCTATGGATGCGCACATCCGAGATATTTCCGAACGATCAGTGTTGTCGCTATTCTCTCACAAGAAACTAACCGAATTCAGAGTATATAATTATACCGCAAAAGGATTCCCTTATGTGAATGGTTCAGAAGTGAGTGAATATACAGTACATGGATTCGTTGGTTGGGTGAATGGAAGTTTCCATCTCAAGATTGAGAGGTTGCTCTATTTGTCAGGCTGTTTGAATCAATCGATACTCGTTTCCAGTTTTTCCGCATATATCCCGAGGGTTATTGATACTGTTCTGCCAAAGGGGCTGCCAATGGGTTCCATTTTAGTATATGAATTCGGAATGCACTCTGTGAATCTCTATTCAGTACACAGAGGCCTCCCAGAATCATCGGTACGCATCCATTATGGCTATGCGGATTTATCTCGTGCTGATTGTATACAGGAAATTACAGAACAAACTTTATCACTCTGCCTCGCCCCATCGGGAGTCCTCGAAGCCATCGTCGTAGTTCCTGATGAATATATGCAGTATGTCCGACCCGTTATGCAAAAGATATTAGAGACGGCCCTCTATGTGCATCCTGGATATCGTTTCGGCGCAGGGTACATGTCCATCCAGTTAGAGTCAGATATGCAGTCGATGTTCCAGCAATGTTTCCCTGCCCTCTAGTATATGCCACAAACACCAAACCAGCGTAGATCAGACGGAATGGTAGTACGTCAAAATCCTCATACTAGGATAGCACAAAAAGCATCACAAACATCAGCAAATCAAAATCAGACACACTCGATTCAAAATCAGAAACCTATACAAAAATCAAAATCCGATCAAAAGAAAAATTTTAAAGAATTTGTATCTTTAGTAGGTATCTGTATGTTAGTCAGTTTGAGTTCTTTTTTTATTTCAGGTTTTTATTCACACCGTGCATTAATTGCGATAACTCCGAAACAAGAAATAATCCCTATTTCCATACCTACTCATTTTGCTTCTCGTATTTTGAATTCAGGGATACATATTTCTTATGTTAGCCGGAGCTATTCTAATCAGGATTTGAGCTTTATTCAAATGGCCGGGTATCCAATCTATCTGCCGCTCGGGAATAGCCAGGGTGCAAATTCTGTATTGCTCGGTTCTCGTTCTGATATCGATAGGGTAGTTAGGAATACATTCGCAGACGCAAAAAAAGTCGGGTACTCTTATAATATTATCGGGTACTCTGGTATGACAGCTCGGTTTACAGGGTATGATCCAGGGTCGGATCGCATGATAGGCTTTCTCTCTGGGAATATAACAATACGGTCTAATCCAGATATTGATTCAATCAAGGAAGCTTGTTCAGAAAAGCCGATTTCTCTGGCGAGGGAATGTTTGAATAGTTCTGCTCCATTGAAATCCGCATCAATACGCGTATACCCTAGACCATGGAAAACATTTCCTAAAAAGGAGGACATAGCTATTTCGAGTGCTAGATGAGTAGTTGTTGACTTGTGTCGTAAACAAAACACAAAGTGTCATACCCGCATAGGCTGGGATCCATGAAGTAGAAC
>JANPGR010000036.1:0-4833 GCA_031424015.1 Candidatus Nomurabacteria bacterium | reverse complement strand
TTTCGCGAGAAACACCTACATAATGCTTTAATTCTATACCAAATAGTGTTTTCTTTGTGATCATATTCATATGATCGTAGGGTAACCGATTTGTGAGCTATACGATAGATCTTCGGTAACCTTTATTATGAGCTATTAGGCCCTCTTTGTCTTCTCACCTTTCCGCGGTATACTCTGTATATATGACACTATTTCTGATTATTATTAGTTGTTTAGTTTTGATAGTCCTCGGATTCATCGCGTGGAAAATCATGCATCCGGCGGCATCCGCGCCGACAATCGACCCGAGCGAGAAAATGCTCCCAACCATACAATTACTGCAAAACCAGATCATGCGCATGGAACAGGCAATGCACGACCGCATGGAATCGGCCCAGACATCCATGCGCGACCAATTCACCAGTCAAACGCGCGAATCCCGCAGTGTAATCGAAAATATCACAGAAAAATTGGCGAGATTGGATGAGACGAACAAACAAGTCGTCGGATTCACCGAACAATTACGCAATTTCCAAGACATTCTGAAAAATCCAAAACAGCGTGGCATCCTGGGTGAATACTACCTGGAAACTGTCCTGCGCAACGTATTACCACCCGACTGCTACGCGATGCAGTACGGTATGGCCGATGGCACGATTGTGGACGCAGCTGTATTCGTCGATGGCAAGGTTGTCCCGATCGATTCTAAATTCAGCCTTGAAAATTACAATCGTATCATATCCGCAACAGAGCCAACCGAAAAAGCCCGCCTCGAAAAACTCTTTATCACTGATCTGAAAACTCGTATCACCGAAACAGCAAAATACATCCAACCATCCAACGGTACGATGGATTTCGCATTCATGTTTATCCCTCACGAGGCGATCTACTATGACCTCCTGATCAACAAAATCGGCGCCATGCAGGACGAAGACACCGAGAGCCTGATCGAACGCGCCGCACGCAAATACCACGTCATTATTGTATCTCCGACATCATTCCTGGCATACCTGCAGACAGTACTCCAGGGCCTGCGCGCAATGAAGATAGAACAATCCGCACGCGAAATCAGAAAAAATATCGAAGAGTTATCAAAACATTTAAAGAGCTACGAAGAATATCACAACAAATTGGGCACCAGTCTGTCGACCGTTGTGAATCACTACACTGCATCAGGAAAAGAGTTCAAAAAAATCGACAAAGACATCCTCCGTATCACCGAAGAAAAAATGGGGCTCGACATCATCGATGTGGAAAAGCCGTTAATCGAATAACCTCATGTGGTAGACTAGGTCAATGGAACGATTTCAACGCATTTCTGTTTATCTCCGAGTACTTGTTTATTCACTCGTATCTGCTCTGACCGCATATTTGCATTCTTCGTTTTTACGTCACCTCTCGTTCAACAGCTCTACGATTGACCTGGTATACATTAGTGTATCTGTGATCGGCGTATGTTGTGTATGGACACTCGCCCTCGGGCGGCGCAGTATCCACGAATACCAAATTCTCCTCTTTTGTGCACTTGCTTGTATTGTTGGCGCGTTATCAGGAATCATTTTCGCCAGTAATATCGCTATTATATTGATTTCTTTTATTGTTCTCCTTTCGCTCGATTCGCCGTTGTTTTTTATCTTTGATGAGTTACTCGAGAATGTATCAGAAAATATCTCTACAGGCAAAATCAGATCCTGGTACCTGCTAGCTCAGAATTCTGTCTGGATTATCGCACCTATACTCAGTATGGTGGTATTCGGCGACCTGGCAATCGGTGGGTTCAAAAATATCTATCAGATTGGATTATTCCTCGGGATGTTGGTTTTGGCTATACAGATGTTCATACTCGTCCAAAAGAATCACAATAAAATACCCTCAACAAAACCCACAAACCCATTTAACATTCGCGCAATACCTGCGATTATTTCTCATGGATTTTTACATTTATCTTATGCTCTCACGGTAACGATTACCCCTATTTATCTCCATATGGTGCTCGGTTGGGATTGGCCTGTCGTAGGTATTATCACCGCGGTCAGCCTCCTTGCGTTCCCGATCATCCAGATTCCTCTGGGTAAATTCCTCGACATCCACCACACCGAATATGGGCATATTACAGTAGGCCTGTTATGTATGTCAGTCTCTCTGTTCTATTTTGCACAGTCAGCGGTCCTGACGCCTCTGCTCGCGACGATTATTCTGTTTTTGAATCGTGCAGGTGCGGCTACTGTCGAAATGAGTAATGAATCTGTATTCTTTAAAACCGTCACCACTAATGACCGATCGACCATAGCGATGTTCCGTACGATGTCCCCTCTCCTCTACATCCTCGCTCCGGTATTCTTTTTTATCTCAACACACTACGGGTTCTCGACCCTCTATATCGGCCTCTCTATCGTACTCACACTAGGTAGCGCTGTAGTACATATTGCTAACAAAAGGGTCCAAAAACTCCGTTGATTTCCACAGAAAATCCTTGTCTGACAACCCCTTCTATCGTATACTGTATCCGGACGAAACTTAAAAGTCTTTGACTTTATCTCTGTTTTCTGTATACTATTATACAAGAAGGCAGTAATACTGTCGTCTGCCACATCAACTCTGACATGCTTTTATGTGAGTCAACAGTAGGTGTGGCGTATGGGCCTTTAGCTCAGTTGGTAGAGCAGTGCATTTGCAATGCAAAGGTCAGCGGTTCGAATCCGCTAAGGTCCACTCGATTCCGCAAAAACCCATTAGTCTCACAAGACTAATGGGTTTTTGCTACACTCGTGGATTTCACTGAGTATATCGAAGTGCAAGCCACAAAATACTGACTATAACTAAACCACTTTATTCACACTGGAATCGAGTGTCCCGAGCGCAGTCGAGGGGCGATATCAATTAAGTTTTAAAATCTAACGAGAACGGCGGGGCCGAGGCACAAGGAGCGATTGCGAGAGAAGCGAGCATCAGCGACTATGTGCGGTGGCCGAAACTCGCTAAGGTCTACTCGACTCAATCAAAAAACACATTTCTTTAGAAATGTGTTTTTTGATTGCTACAAGACGTATTATTTGTTTTTGATAAAAATTGTTTAGAGCCTATCCTAATAGGGATTACGAATTTGAAACAGAGAGATTTCGAAGGAAAAATACAGAAATACGAATGAGCTGTACTATCAGTACAGAGAATGAGTATTTGTGTGTTTTTACGAGAAATATCCAGTTTCAAATCGTAAAAGCCTGATAGTATTATCAATAGGCTGGTGCCTATTGGGGTAGGCTCTTAACTATATATACACCCTTTTAGGAAAACCTCTACAAAAGCTTTGCAATGTCATGCCAAGATACTATAACAGAAAGTAGTAGTAGTGCTGCAAATCCAGCAAGCGTCAAAACATTTGCTACGACTGGGGGAAGTTTTCTCCTAATGATTTTCTCTATCAAGACAACGACGATCTGTCCACCATCGAGAGCGGGAAACGGTATTAGATTCAAAAGTCCTAGATTCACTGACAACACAGCGGTCAGAAATACCACCTGGTCAAAACCACTTTGAGATGCTTGGCCGAGTATCTGAGCTATTCCTACGGGACCACTCACACTAGAAACGTCAGCGTGAACAAATACCTGTCCGAGAAACGCTACGAGTCCCGCAACGGTCTGCCCAATAATATTGGTATACATCGCATACCCAGAAACAAATCCAGATAAACCATTATAATACACGGAGATAGCACAAAATAGTACAATTGCCAAAATAAAATTCATTACTATCCCAGCAGAGAGGATCATAATTTTTTGCCACCAGACCTTGTTTTCGAGCGATTGATCTGACCGCCATTTCCCCGGCTCTGACTCATCATCAGTCTCACCTACCAGAGATACATACCCACCCAGTGGAATTGCGTTGATTTTATAGACGGTCTCCCCTACTTTGCGTGAATAGAGTGTCGGAGGAAACCCGAGCGCGAACGAACGCACTCCAACACCAAAAATCCGCGCAACGAGAAAATGTCCCAACTCGTGAACAAACACCAAAACACTAATAACAACAAGAAATATAAGTGCTGATTGCATACTACACAGTCATTATATCTTTTTCTTTTACAGCAAAGATCTCATCGAGTTTACCATTTGCTTTATCTACCATCTTTTGCACTTCTTCTTTGTATTTTTTTGCTTCATCTTCAGTGATTTCTTTTGCTTTGAGTGCGGTATCAATCATGTCGTTTGCTTCTCCACGGACTTTGCGTACCCTGATGCGGGCTTCTTCGTGGATACTTCCTACATGCTTCATAATCTTCTTGCGGCCGTCTTCGGTCATCTGAGGTATAATCACACGGAGCCCAGCAGAATCAGCGACAACAGACCAAGGAAATCCTCCTTCTTGGAGTTCTTTTTCGATCAGTTTTGTGTGGTCTTTGTCCCATGGAGATACACGGAGAGTGCGAGGGTCCTCTATCGTTATACTGGCAACATTGCTGACCAGTGTAGGCACGCCATATGCCTCGATGCGGAGAGTGTCGAGCATCCCCGGGTGGACTCTCCCAGCAGAAATAGCACTGTATTCTGTAGTCAGCCACACCGCGCATTGATCAAAGTCTTTTGAGAAATGAGATATCATATACCTACAGTATATCACAGATAGGTAGCGATATCAAAATGCCCCTACTCTAGAGCAGGGGAGCAGGAACCAAATATGTTTTACAACTTTACAGACCTGAAACTTGTTTAAGAACCTGTCTCCAATCTCAGCCCGACATAAGTAAAACCTAGATTTTATAGCGCACTCAAGAGTATAAGAAAACATAGTCGTTAGTACTCCTTGTTTTCAAAAAAAATGTATTTTGTGAGAGAACTGTACTAGTAGTAC
>JANPGR010000035.1:0-1710 GCA_031424015.1 Candidatus Nomurabacteria bacterium | reverse complement strand
GGCAAAACCGGCCGAAACGAGTAATTCTTCACGCTCGAAATCCTTGTTGCAAAAAAGCTCATTTTATGGTAGTGTTTTGATTAGGTTATAGAGTATTCGAGAATATCTCTCGAGTAACCAGAGAATGTGTATGTCGAAATCCATTCGCTCTATAATCCAAAAAATTAGTAATTATTCGACGTCATACTATATATGTCAACAGAATTAGAAAATCAACAGTTAGAAGAAAATGCACGTCCTCGTATCTATGAGGTTGGAGCATTGTTCGTGGCGAGTCTCGGCGACGACGGAGTTTTGACGCATTATAACTCTCTGATCGAGTGGGTAACTACACGCGGTGGAGAAATCATAGCTGATGGTGGAATGCCAGAGAGGTTTGATCTCGCATATCCTATGCCACAAATTCGTGAAAACAAGAAAACAATGCATTACGAAGCATATCTAGGATGGTTCAAGTTTACTCTGGATGCATCATTGGTACGAGAATTCGAAGACACCCTGTCTCGTGATTTGAACATTATCCGAAAGATTGTATTCAAGACAGTCAAAGAAAATACCTATATACAGCGTAAAAACCCACGCAAACGCGAGAACGCTCGTAGTGCAGAAGAATTTCTTTTGGATGAAGGAGCTATTGTTCCTGTAGATGATTCAGTAGAAGTACCTGCAAAGAATCTCGAGACTGAACCAGAAGTAAACGAAATAGAGCTCGAGAAAAAGCTCGACGAATTAGTAATCAACAAATAATACCTCTCGTCAGGGGTATATAAAAATAATTAATTACAGTATAATAATCTATATGTCATTCAACAAAGCACTTATCATGGGAAACCTAACTCGTGATCCAGAATTAAAAGTTCTCCCTAGTGGAGCAAAAGTCTGCAACCTATCTATCGCGACAAATCGTGTATGGAAAGACCAAGCCGGAGCAAAGCAAGAGGCTGTAGATTATCATGGTATTTCTGTTTTTGGTATTTCTGCTGAAAATTGCGCAAAGTATTTAAAAAAAGGATCTTCTGTGTTTATTGAAGGTCGCATCCAAACTCGCAGTTGGGAGGGGGCTGATGGTAAAAAGCAGTACAAAACAGAAATTATTGCTGACAAGGTGAATTTCCTCAGTCGTGGTTCTGAAGCTGGTTCAGGTGTGGCGAGCGCTCCCAGTACAGTACCAACACAAAACCCGATGCCAAACCCAAATGAAATGGAAGATTACAATATCGTAGATTTTGGTAATGAACCAAACCTCGAAGATATTCCATTTTAATGAGTAGTATATTTAGTAGTAACAATTTAAAATCTTATGAAGAAAAAACAATGCTTTTTCAAGCAAAACAATATAAAGCACATTGACTACAAAAATACTGAAATGATCGAGAGATTTTTGTCTCCTCATGGACGTATCATTGCAGCAAAGCGCACAGCAGTATCTCGTACAAAACAACGCGAACTCGCATCAGCAGTAAAGAGAGCACGATTTATGGGATTGATTCCATTTGTTCGTAGTTAATTCTTTTAATCCATTCCATCTTATTATTTACTTAAACATATTTTACGAACTTTTTCCGACCTTGCAAAACTCGACTACGTCTCAAACAGTTTCAGGTCTGCAAAAGTTGTAAAAATATGTTTTTGGATTTAGAATTTAGGAGTGTGTATTCTCTGAAAGAGAAAGGGCCGACCGCCCTCGGCATGTTTGGTTCGGGCCAGTGG
>JANPGR010000034.1:0-5350 GCA_031424015.1 Candidatus Nomurabacteria bacterium | reverse complement strand
TTTTTTTTGTTGGGGCTTTGCGGGCCCCCCCAAAACCCCCCACCAAAATTCTCAACACTCAGAGATTTCCACAAACAAAATGTCCTTGCTTTTTCTGAAAAATATGTAAAAATCATTGCATTACCCAAGTTTATTTTATTTACCTATGCCCGACGAACTCGACACATTATTAGACGATGATCACGCAGATGATTTAGTATTAGGAGGAGGACTCTCTGATGATGACGATACACTACCAGGACAAGCAGCGAAATCCCTCGAAGAACTCGCCGAAGAAGAAGCCGAGGAAGAACAACGAAAACAAGGCCTCAATTATGGTGATGATGATGTCGAGGACTGGGAAAGCATGAACCTTGATGGAAGCGATGAATAGCTGCTAACAAAAACCTGGAACTCGATTCCAGGTTTTTTGTTTTCTCATATAGTTATATTCTCTTTGTTTATGACACTTCAAGTGTTCACACAAAACCGCTGTGTTGTCATTCCCGCACAGGCGGGAATCCAGTTACCTGACAAGATTGAAAAATACCGCCAGACAATCTTGCTACCTATTATTCTTTTGTACTACCTGACTGTTTTGAATTCTCATCCCGTGTTTGCTCTGATGTTGCGAGTTGTCGCTCTATCAGTACCGACAATGGTAATTCTGGAGACTCTAGTATTGGAGTGTGTTCATATCCTGATTGCATCACCCTGTATGCGATTTCTTTTGCTGCGAGGCGGGTTGCGAATGATTCTGCCCCCTGTTTCATCGAAGCAATCACCCCACTGTCACTGATAATTCTGATGAGCTCGGTACGGACAATTTCTGGAGTCAGGTTGGATTCTTCTACGACCGTACACGCACCGTGTGATGCGTAACTATAGGCATTTTTCTTGCTATGGTCTGCATTCGACACAGCAAAAGGCACCACAACAGTGGGGATATTCCACGCTGCAAATTCGAATAATGCAGAACCAGCACGAGTAATAGCCAAGTCAGCAACACCAGCGATGCGACGAATCATCAACTCGTCCATATATGCCAGGGGATGATAACGAGATTTCAGAGAGAAATTATGGAGGATGCTGTTAGATTCTTTGATGACTTGATCATAGTTACCTGTACCCGTCTGGTGAATAATTTGAAAATGTTGCAACAAATCAGGCATCATACCGAGGATGAGATTATTGATCTTTTGTGCGCCTTGGGATCCACCTACGACCCATAGTACTGGAACAGATGGATCGAGGTCGAGGAGTTCATTTGCACCTTCGGATTCAGGATGCAACAATGCACCACGGATAGGCTGACCTGTATGAATTACTTTTTCAAATGGGAATGAATCTGTTGCTGATTTGTAAGAAACAAAAACGTTCTTTGCAAATCGAGACAGAAATATCGTAGATCTACCTGCTGCAGCATCGGATTCGTGAATATACAGAGGTATGCCCAATATCCATGCAGCGATACTGGTCGGGACTGACGCGTAGCCACCTTTGGACAACACGGCGTCAGGATACAAGACATACAATTTCCATACCGCAACAGAAATTCCACGGATTACCGTGAGGACGCTTTTCAATTTTTGAAAGATTGAATAGGATAACCCTAATTTACCACTCGGAATCGAGATGAATTTGATACGTTCTGCACGCAAGGAATCCTCGTCATAAGGCACGTCAGAATAATAATAGAGATCGAGTATATCCAAGTGGTCTTGGTTCGATTGTACCCGCATCGCCTCTGCGACCGCAATCAATGGATAAAAATGCCCCCCAGTCCCTCCTCCAGTCAAAACAATTTTCATATATCATCAGTATATCATACAGAATCCCGAGCAACAAAATTCTCTTGCCACACTGTTCACTCTGTTATAGTATGAACCTATGGAACAAACAAAGTCAAAAACATATTTAGCGATCGAAACCAGCTGCGACGAAACATCAGTAGCTATTATTCGCTATGAGCATACTAGCGCCGGAGAACAAACATTCACCACCCTCGCCCATCTCACGTTATCTCAGATCGATCTGCATCGCCCTTACGGCGGAGTCTATCCCAACCTCGCCAGACGCGAACACGAAACCAACATCATACCAGTGATCGCCCAAGCTCTCGAAACAGCAGGGATACTGTCACATATTGAAATTTCAGAAACAGAAAGAGAAATAATTCAAAGACTCGCCGAGCACATCCTGTCTCGCGAGACTGTAGCACGCCCTATAACCATGGATTTCCTCTCTCATCACAAAAACCCCAATCTAGACGGAATTATCGTCACAGTGGGCCCAGGATTGGCTCCAGCGCTATGGGTAGGAGTCAACATCGCCACAATGCTGGCAAAAGTATGGAATATCCCCTGTATTCCAGTAAATCATATGGAGGGACATATATTCTCTGTATTTGCGACAGGGGAATCATTTGTTATTCCATCTATCGAATTCTCCGCCCTCTCGCTTCTCATATCTGGAGGACACACAGAAATCGTCCTCATGCAGGATTGGTACGATTACACGATCATAGGTCAGACGCTCGATGATGCTATTGGAGAAGCATTTGACAAAACTGCCCGCCTAATGGACCTGCCTTATCCAGGAGGTCCCGAGATCAGCAAACTCGCCCGAGAATACAGAGAATATGGCACTACTCTAACAGAGTCAGAACAGAAATTGATCACATTACCACGACCGATGATGCACTCTCAGAATTATGATTTTTCTTTTTCTGGGATCAAAACAGCTGTCAGATACCTCATAGAGAAACTTCCGGGACCTCTCTCTCAGGAGATGAAACGAGCAATTGCATACGAATTCGAAACAGCAGTGACAGAAGTCCTCGTCAAAAAAATCGCAGGAGCAATCGACGAATATGGGATCCAGACTCTGATCGTAGGTGGTGGCGTTTCTGCGAACCAGACGATACGAGCTGCACTCGAAAACCTGTCTCATAAAAAAGGAATCTCTGTCTACCTACCAAAAGGAGTATTATCTATGGACAATGCACTGATGATAGCGATCGTAGGAGCGATCAAGGCAGATCAGGTGCACTATTCTGTCCCCGATCTAGACGCACTCATCAAGGCAGATGGAGGGATGAGATTATAAAGATCCTGTTTTGCAAGAAAGATAAAATTATGATAGAGTAATTCTATCTGGACGGTTAGCTCAGTTGGTAGAGCATCCCCTTGACGTGGGGAGGGTCAGAGGTTCGAATCCTCTATCGTCCACAAAATAGAACATATTACATCGTAATATATTCGTTTTTTTGTAAGGCGAGAGAGGATTCGAAAAAAGCAACGGGACCCACGTGTGGGAGTTGCGGCGGGGTCGAGGCACAAGGAGCGACTGCGACTGAAGGAAGCACAAGCGACTATGTGCGGTGACCGAATCCTCTATCGTCCACTCGATTCCGCAAAAATCCATTACCTTATGAGGTAATGGATTTTTGCTACACTCGTGGCAAGCCACAACCGCGAGACTACAAATAAACAATTTATATTCACTTTGGAATCGAGTGTCCCGAGCGTAGTGCAACGTAGTCGAGAGACTATGCTGAATAACAGAATCCTCTATCGTCCACAGCTTTAGTTTTGTCTATTACTTTTTTTCTTTTTGAAATCCCTCACGGTTTTTGCCCATAATGTCTGTAATCCATCTACCGAATTATGCCAACCAGATGAATGCTTTTCTCGTTTATGTTGTTCAAACTCCTCTTCTATAAAAAAACTATCACAAACATTACAATGCATGAGTTTAGGATTATTATTTTCCATATTACAATACTATGCCTAATATTCGTAACACAAACGGCGCGACAGGATCTGCAGACAATCCATATACCAAAACTCCACCCAACAATCCAGTAACAACAATAGCGACGAGCCCGACCAAAGAGAGCGTAATGACAAAGAATTTATGCGTTGGAAATGAGCGGACTTTTATATACACAGCTTGGAATCGCTGTGAAGGCATCTGTCGAAAAGCCCACCCCTGTATCCACCCCAATATCTCGCCCGCCAATATCAGCGAATATGAAAATGTAGCAATGGTGGCAAAGGTCGAATGCATCTCGACCAAGTCGTGATTCGGCTGAGTCAATTGCTCTGCTATTTCCCCTGTCTGGAGAGCTACGAATGCCCCAATCACACCAGCAATGAGGAGAGTGTTCCGTATCTGTCGCCAAGCCACACTCGGGAACCATTTCTGCAATGGCAATATAACAATCACAGAATACAGCATGAGAAACGCTATGGGAAAGTGTACGAATATAGGGTGGATGTTGTAATTCATAATTGCCACTAGTATACCACATATTACGAATGTAAAGTGGAGATGTAGTAGTACTAGAGTATTGCTCTCTGTATTTATTTATCCTGGATTCCAGCTCATTTCTAAAAAATATATTCGTTCGTACCTCACTTATTATTTTTTGGGGCTGGAATGACAACTAGCATCACCCTATCGTTGTTCCGTTGTATTTTTCACCTTTCAGACACGCTATCATATCATCCGCCTCTCTACCCGACACCAATGACACAGTAATACCATTCTGCCGGCAAACCTGCGCAGATACGGGATCAAACGGGGTCGAGAGTCCAGGCTTCCATCCACTCGGGATGATTTCCAAATACTGATCCCAATTCAGCGCATCATACCTAGTCGCGTCAGGATTCGTACGTGGATCACTACTGTATACATAACTAATATTCGAAATATTGATAATGTGTTTTGCTCCATAGAGGAGCGCGTTCTCGACCGCATCATAATCACTACTGTGACCACCAGGCCTCTCCGCGCCAATAATAACCACGGGTTTATCTGTCTGTATTTTAGCGTCAAAAGAATGCACCATCGATTCATACGCCAAATCCGCAAATGCCAGACGCATGAATTCTGCATTATATCGACAAGTATACACTCCGAGCCAATCGAGCTCACTATCGCTAACATCGGTTCGCACAGACCTGAGAGCATTCTGATACAGTCTACATGTCTGTCCACCACCGAGCGAGATACAAAAACGCCTCTGGTCGGATGTGGCCAGAGATCGGATAGTAGAGACAAAAAGGCTGACGAATTCAGTGTCGATACGACCTGGTTCAGGAGAAATCATCGAACCACCCAACGAGATAATAGTGTACGGCTGCTGCATATAAGCCAAGTATATCAACCTACGCAAAAAAAGCTATAGAGATACAATAATCTCTATAGCTTTTTCATTAAAGTTAAATGAAAAACCCCGCAGCCAAGCTGTCGGGGTATCAGGGTTTTTCATTATGTAGGGCTTAGTCAAAGAGTGTTGGTCTATCAGCATGGAGTTTGATGTATTCTTTCTCTTTTCCTTGATCTTTTACATACTTTGCTATTG
>JANPGR010000033.1:0-4686 GCA_031424015.1 Candidatus Nomurabacteria bacterium | reverse complement strand
ATAATGACGATATGAGCTTTACCTATACTGCCGAAAATTTCTCCGGTCCCATTGACCTTCTTTTGAATCTTATAGAATCTCATAAACTTTCTATTTCAGAAATTTCTCTGTCCCTGGTTACTGCTGAATTTCTCGAATACATTTCTCGTATGGAGACTTTTGATAGAATGTTGGTTACTCAATTTTTATCAGTTGCGTCTACGTTGGTATTGATAAAGGCTCGTTCGTTGATACCTGCTATTGAGGTTACTGAATCAGAAGAGGCTGATATCGCAGAATTAGAATTACAGATCAAATTGTACCAATCTATAAAAAGAGGAGGAGAACATATCCAAACCCTGGTTGCATCTGGGCAATCTGTGTATGGTCGAGATTCTGATTGGCACGAAATGCACACCTTTTTACCTGATGATCGTATTACTTCTGAAGTTTTGTTATATATGGTCAAAGTCTACAGAGATAGAACAAAACGAGAAGAAATACCAATATCTACAGTAACAGAATCTATTGTCATTATGCCTACAGTTGCTCTGTCAGAGATTGTAGAGAGGATCGAAAAAACACTTCTTTCTGGTGGTTCTTTGAGATTGTCAGATATATCACGCTCTTTTGGTGGTGATGTGCGAATACAGAAATCCTACACCATTGTTTCATTTTTGGCATTGCTCGAAATGGTAAAAAATGGAATCGTACATGCTGTTCAGAATTCTTATGAAGGGGATATAGAATTTAATCCAGTCAATTCTGTGTAGATATTTGAAAAATAAGCAAAAGAATCCTTCCACACCTGATGGTTGTGGCGGCTCGAATTGATTTCTGGTATAGTAGTTTTATATGACAGTTTTTGAATTGGAGGCAATTGTTTTTGTTGCTGGGTCAGAAGGTATTTCACTTGCAGATTTAGCGGAAGCCTTTGACATAGAAGACCAAGAGATGGAATCCCTTGTTAGGGAAATGGTCGATGTTATTTCTACGAGCACTAGGCCGTATATCCCTGTGGTTTCAAAGGAAGTAGTTAGATTAGTGACAAAACCAGAATACAGCAATCTTATTTCAAAAGTAAAACAGACATTGGATAAATCTCCTTTGTCTAAATCCCAACTCGAGCTCGTTTCTCTGCTGGCATATCGCGGTCCATCAACAAAGGTTGACATAGATACTCTGAGAGGAGTGAACTCTGTACAGCCTATAAAAACATTACTATTACGAGGAATGATAGAGAGGGCAGGAGAATCACACGGCTCTACTATATACACATTGACTCAGGATTTTTGGGAAATGATAGGGGTTGTCGATCCGAGTAATCTTCCAGAGTTTGCCGAGTTGCATACTACACTAGTAAATTAACAACAAGGCATATGATTCCACGTTACTTAGCCGAACATTGGGCACTCATTTCTCGTAATGTACGCAGAGTATTTATTTCTTTTGTTATAATCATATTTACTTTGATTAGTGGACTTGTTTATTTTGCTCATCAATTAGCGGAAAAATCAGAGTCAAGACTCTACGTACCAATAGCGAGTAATCCAAAAGGTCCAATTCAACAGATTTCAAACAAGAAAAACACCGTAAAAGAAGCAACGGTATCTTTTGCTCAATTGCAAATACTTTTTGATACCTTTTTTAAACAAAAGAAATTAGTAGGAAAGGGAGCGTATATTGTCGCCTGGGATATAAAGACCCACACGTTCCACGATATCTATTCTCAAAACGCAGATGTCCCTTATAATTCAGCCTCTATTGCAAAACTCGTTACCGCATTAACCCTCTCAAAGTATGCAGAAATGTCAAAATTCCTCGACACTACCGATAGTGGAAAAGATGAAACGTTTGCAGATTTTCCAGATAAATTATTTCAAAAGCAAGATCTCGTAGCGGCAATGTTGATACAGTCTTCAAATCAAGCTGCATATACACTTGCAAAACCTTTTGGTACTACAAAATTTATAGAAATGATGAATGCAGAAGCAGAGAAAATTGGGCTGTCTCATTCAATCTTGCGTGATCCTTCTGGTCTTGATGAACGTAATTTACGAGGTGCATCTTATATGTCTCCTCGAGATGTTGCTCGTGCTGCGTTTGAGTTGGTAAGTCGATTTCCTGAAATCACCAAGCTCTCTTCTAGATCAGCATATGACATTACTGATAAAATGGGGGGAAAGTTTTCACTTCATAATACTAATCCACTGGTAGCCTCAACAAAAAATGTATTATTATCAAAAACGGGGTATACTAATCTCGCAGGAGGTAATTTGGTAATGGTGATTGAACCGAGTCCTGATATTTGGGTTGCAATGGTCGTAATGAAATCAACAAAGGATGACAGAGTAGTGGATATGGAAAAATTAATAGATACTATTAATCAAACCTTTGATACCTACCAAAAACTTGCAAAGGCAGGATAATCATATACTATAACAATGTTTACTTTAGTATTAAATTAATAATATATTCTTTAGATAGTATATTAATCTATGTATCCAAAAATTTTATCCCTCATCATTCCTGCTTTTTTTGCAAGCCTCTTTGGTTTTTTGAGTGCTCCTATTGTTCTGAAGTTGCTTTTTAAATGGAGAATGTGGAAACGCGTTGCTCGTGAGGAGGGGAATACAGATGAAATGTCAAAAGCTTTTGAAAAGGTTCATAATGCTGCAGCAGAAAAGCGTACTCCCAGGGTTGGAGGTATCTTGATTATTCTAAGCTTGATCCTTACTACTTTGTTTTTGGTACTTATGCAGACTGTCGCACCAGGATCTTTGGTAGGGTCTATTGATTTTACGAGCCGTAATCAGACATTGATTCCTATCGTAGTTTTCGTTGTTATGGGTATGGTGGGGCTCGGGAGCGACCTCCTCCAGATCTATTCACGATCAAAGGTGTACACTCAAGGGTATCCTCGAGGACTCTTTTTCCTCTTGATGTTGGCTTTTGTTCTCTTTGGGTCTTATTGGTTTTATGTAAAACTTGCAGTATCAACAATACTACTACCGATATTTGGAGTAGTTTCTCTTGGTTGGTTCTTTGTTCCATTTTTTGTAATTGCTGCTTATGGGACATTTTCGAGTGGAGTGATTGATGGTATCGATGGCTTGGCTGGAGGGGTTATGATGATTATTTATGTTGCATACGGGATTATTGCATACAACCAGGCACAGTTCGATATCGCAGCGTATTGCTTTACTGTTGCTGGGTCGATATTACCTTTTCTCTGGTTCAATGTGCCCCCAGCGCGTATATATATGGGTGAGGTTGGAATGTTGGCACTCACATCATCTCTGACATTCGTTGCATTTCTGACAAATCATATCGTTATTTTGCCGATTATTGCATTTCCACTCTTTGTGACAGCTTTGTCGTCGTTTATCCAAATTATTTCAAAAAAGTTCTTTAAAACAAAAATATTTCTCATAGCGCCTGTACATCATCATTTTGAAGCAATGGGTTGGTCTAGAGAGAAAATTGTAATGAGATATTGGATTGTGACAATACTATTTGCGCTGTCTGGTGTTGTATTGGCGTTGTTGTAAAATTAGACCTGTAAAGACAAGTGGGTAGAAAAAGAAAGTGAAAAACCCCGCAGTCTGGCTGTCGGGGTATCAGGGTTTTTTCATTATATGTACGTAATCATTATCGGCTATGAGGATGTAATTTCAATAATTTCTACATTTGACAAAACTGCACACATTGCATAGTACACATTTCGGCATTCGGGTTATGGCGACACGCCGAACCACATTCATTCCAAACGCCTTTGATCGATGTACAGCTGTTTTCGGTGATTCCACCACATTCACTATGTGCTCCGTCCCATGTGCCACCAGCACCTATACAGATAGATCCTTTTGATCCCACGACATAATCAGGGTTATCGACTATGTTGGTATAACTACTGGCGACACGTATCGTGGCAGTTTGTTTGGATTGCTCGGTAGTTGTTCCCGATTTTGACAAGGGGCTAATATCGATGGCTGAAACATCATAGCCATACTGTGTAGTAGGTGTACTACCCAGTGTCAACGTAACTGTTTTAGATTTGTTATCACTACCCAATTTTACTGTTGCGCTGGCGGTACCTGCCCATATGCACTGTACATCACTAGGGCATCTGCTGTCATTGATCGATACTAGGGTGATGTCTAATCCGATTGCATCTTTTGTTTGACCTTGCTCTAGTGTAATTTCAACGGGTGCACGAACACGACCGCTTTCAGGGGTCTGACTGGGGTTGGGTTGATTTGCAGACTTTTTTGGTGATTGTTCGGCCGGAGTACCGGGTGATGTTGTGGTTGGCTCTGATATGCTAGGACAATCAGCAAATGCACAGTTGGGACCAGTTCTACCTACTACTGATCCATCGGAGCATATCATTGCTTCTTCGGTGCAAGCTACTGTAGTGTCGTCCGTGCCAATAGGTGGATTAAAAACAGATGATGATGCGCTAATCTGCCAAACTACTGCACTGACAGCCAGTAGGGCTACAATAATGATGATAGTTCTCTGTGTATTCATAGAGTACTAGTATACACTATTTTCAAAATACTGTTTATTCTCAATACCTCGTCGGCTCTGCTATCTGCCCAAATAAGTTTTACCAACTTTTTCTGACCGGGCAGAACTGCGTCTACGCCTCAAACAGGACACCAGGCACTTCAAAAGTTATAAAACTTATTCAAGCCCTGATAC
>JANPGR010000032.1:0-41716 GCA_031424015.1 Candidatus Nomurabacteria bacterium | reverse complement strand
CCCCCCACACTCCTCCAATCCCCAAAAAAATCTGTCTTTTATAGGACCTCTGCATTATTCTTCAAAAAACATATCGCAGGCGATATACATTTACAGAATGAGTAGCAAAAGGTATATATCGCCGAGATGAGCGCTATGTTGCGTGTTTTTGGAAGGTAACGCAGAAGTTCTCTGTTACAGTATCCCTCTCAACCTCTTTATCACCTCGCCCAATGGCAACACGGACCAATAATACCCCATATCAGCAACTGCACGTGCCAACCACCCAATGTATCCAGAATAACTCCGCCCACCAACCTCCAGAACTCCATATCCTCTACCTGTTGGCACGATACTTGCTATCGTAGGCACTACATAATTTTTCCTCTCCCCTTTTTTTATTCTTGAGATGATATCACTTGCGACAAATCCACCATCATGAATCGCCGTCTGTGCCAATCCGGACCGTTCGGTTGCAGCTATGTCCCCCGCGATATAGACGTGTTCTGTGCCGAGCGCGACTAGGTGCTCATCCACCATAATTTTCCCTTTTGGGTTGTATTCCAATTGTGCAATATTTTGAGTAATGCGAGTTGGCATAATTCCCGCTGACCAGACGATAGTTCTCGTTTCGATATTTTCATCTGACAATTGAGCGACGATTCCGTGACCTTCTATCAGTGTGCTATTCGTGCGAATTATTACCCCTAATCGCTCTAATCGTTTTGCTACTTTTTTTGAAGTTGTTTCTGTCATCATAGATAGTATTCGATCACGTGATTCAAGAATTTGAACAGAAACAACTTCAGAATGGACTCCGTACTCTTTTGCTTTTGATTTTGCATAGAGAATTATTTCACCTGCTATTTCACACCCTGCAGGGCCACCACCAACAACCACAAAAGAAAAAGCAGTCAGCTGTTCTTTTCTATTCTTGTCAGAATAATGTGCGAACAGTTCATCAATGTGATTCGTCAGATGAATAGCATCATTTGTCGTTCGTAATGGCAATGCCATTTCTGGCATACCAGGAATGTCAAAATACGATATCTGCATACCAGTACACAATATTATATACTCTGCATTATAAACACCACCCTTTGCTGTTGTGACCATTTTGTTCCCGACATCAATCGATGTTACCTTGTCGATTATTAGATTGCATTTCTGTGGAAGCATTTTTTGTAAAGGCAAATCACTATATACACGATTACGACTTCCAAATGCTCTGAATATAGCTGGATAATACTGGAACTGATCAGAATTAGAAATCAGTGTAACTGTAACACCGGACTGTTGTACTAGTTTGCGCGCACACGCCACACCAGCAAACCCTCCACCAATAATCAAGATATTCACAGGTTGAACAAAGGTATTTGTATTCATAGTATACTTTCTATGATACCATAGAAAAGACGATAAGAAAACTTTGCTAAAAAGCGACTGTGTTGAACCCGATCAAAAGTGATTTTCCCCTCTCATTTAGCAAAAGAATCCAACACACATTTGCCCTTATCAATCGTCTACTCTTATGGAGCCATTAAAACCCACCGACCTTGAACTCTGTCAAACTCTGTACGAAACATACAGCCCCGAACTCTTTGGGTTTTGTGCTAGCCGTGTTCGCGAGCGAGAAGAGGCAATGGACATCGTACAAGACGCTTTTGTTAAACTATGGACAGTGATACGATCCGGAGAAGAGATTCACAATCCACGAGCCCTCCTCTACACTATAGTCCGGAACAAAATCATCGATCAGTATCGATCAGTGGCTCTCCAGCGTGTTTTTCCTCTATCAGACGAATTATTAGATATATTGTCAATAGATTCTAGTAGTATCATAGAGCAATCTGAACTTCGCATTATATTACAAACCATCAATACGTTACCTGACACCCAGAGAGAAACTCTCCTCTATCGTTATATTGATGGAATGCCCGTTCAAGATATCGCTGATATATTCGACGTGAGCCCTAATACTATATCTCAACGCATCAAAAGAGGTATCCTCGCTGTACAAAAAATTCTCTCTCTCGAGCCAAACCCTGAATCATAAACACTCTATGCATTATACAGACCAATATCGAAACCTAAACAACCAAGAAAAAGCCGAACTCTGGACAAAGATTTCTGCTGAGATTTCTCCTGCACCAAAGCAATCTCGATTCTCGATTCGATATTATGCATCTCCCATAAAAAGCACACACAAATCTCTCTTTCGAGATTATGTTATAGCTGCCCTCTGTGTTTTGTTGATTTCGAGTACTGGTAGCGTGGCTGCTGCTGCTGAAAATTCCTTGCCAAATTCTATTTTATACCCTATCAAAATTCACATCACAGAACCCATCCAGACCTTGACGAAAACAACACCGGAATCCAAAATCCACTGGAACATCGAAAAAACAAAACGCAGAATGGAAGAAACAAAAGAGCTCATAAGTACAAATGCACTCACACAAGAAATTGCGTCTGATTTAGCGGAAAAAATCTCTGAACACACAGATGCGGCTGGTGATTTGCTTTCTGATTTGGCAACTACGAATTCAGAACAAAGTTTATCACTGTCTGCTTCTCTCATTGAAACCATCGAAAAAGAAAAAGAGTCACTAACACAAACAGTGCAGCAGACTAACTCTGTTCCGAGTGATAGTATCGCTAGTACATCTACGGTAGGACTTCCAAATCCTTCTGATCAAATATCTGAAACAATCGAATCAGTATTGTCACCTCTCGACACTGTTTTGTTCGCTTCTAACTCTGCCCAGAATATCGCAGTAGCCCAAGCCCAAATCGTGGCAAGCCAACCGCCAACAGAAGCACTATCTCTTGATACTAATAAAATACCAGAAATTAGTGAAGATATAAAAAAGACGACAATAGAATCCGCCCAATACATTATTATTCTCCAAGATATCGATTCAGGATTACGAAAGCTCATAAACCAAGAGCAATCTACGAAAAAAGAACCCGCATCAAAAGTACCAGAAACTACATTACAAAAACCAGATTCAATCGAATCTACTGAATCAACAACAGAAGTTATTGCTCTACCTGAAAAAGAATCTTCTATCACTGAACCTGTCGATGAAAAAGTCCAAATGAAAGACACTCTCAAAATTACAAATGAAATTAGAGATGAATTATCGACTGATTCACCTAGTCTGAATGTTTCTGGTTCTGTCGATGGTGTGATAAAGATTGAGCCCGCCTTATCAACGGATCCTCTCAAGGAGTATCAAGAGCTTTTCGTACAATTACAAAAAATAGAATCTCCAAATGAAGCTGATGTAGCAAGGGCGAGACTCTTGCGAAAGGATGTATACGCATTGCTAGAAAAATCAGAACAATCAAATAAAGAACAAGAAGTGGTTACAAAAGATACCCCTACCCTCATTGATTCTATTTTACCAACAAATACGAAATCATCCACAGATATCCCAGCACTCCAAAGTACTGAAATACCTACCGTCTCAGAACAAATCATCATAACCCTCCCAGAGGGCATCACAAAAGAACAAAGATAAAAATACTTTGAAAAACCATCAGAATATCTGATGGTTTTTCTTTTATGAGTTATTCACGCATGCACTATATTTAGGTCTATACTGTATGGTATACTATAGCTATATGGAATCCATTAAAAAATCCTTGATTAGTATCATTGTTGCGTGTATATGTTTATATGGTTTGTGGTATTTTTATTCTGACCGATTTAACATTGGATTGTTCCAGAGCCCAGAGAGCTGTAAAACAACCCTAACAACAACAGAAACAAAAGTATTAAACCTCATCGATGAAAAATCAAATGCGATAATCCTCGGATCAAATTCTAATACAACTACACCAGTCACGCCGACTGAAACTACCCCGCCTACCATCGATAGTATTGCCAGTATCCAAAAACTTCTAAATGTTGACGCTCTGGTAGATTCTGCTATTCTGCGCATTCGCCAATCTATTGCTAATGGTCAGGCTTCGAATCCAGAGTCAGCAGTTAACACAGAAAAGACCAGGGTTCATAATCTCTTTGAAAAGGCTCGAGGTTGGTGTGATAAAATTCCTTTTAATAAAACTTCATAGTTGTGTTTTGTGATAGAGGAACAGCAAAGAAATATCAAGAATATGAATATGCCGTTTTTGGCTCCGCCAAAAACGGCATATTCTTTTACCCTCACTCCCCATCACTAGAGTTTTCCAGAATAATATCGTGCCAAAAATGCAGCCTTGAATTCACTATATGAACCATCTCTGAGTGTATCTCGTATGGTATCAACGAGGCGAACAATAAAATGCAAATTATGTACAGACAATAGTGTCGCTGCTGACATTTCGCGAGCATGGAACAGGTGTGCGATATATGCACGCGTATATCGAGTACAGGTACTACAATCGCAGTGCGTATCGAGCGGTAGCATGCTCGTGCGATGTTGCCTATTTGCGATGTGGGCCATACCGTCATAGGTATAAAATCCTCCGTGTCGAGCAATGCGAGTCGGGGATACACAATCAAAGGTATCAATCCCCGCCTCGATCCCAAGAAAGAAATCTATAGGATCCCCAATCCCGAGGAGATGTCTCGGCTTGCCTTCGGGTAATTCTGTTGTAGCCCACATCACTGCAGTCTGGAGGTCAGATTTAGTGAATGACCCACCAATACCATACCCATCGAATTCCATCGCACCGAGTGTCTGTGCACTGTATTTACGCAAATCAGGGAATGCTCCACCTTGGACAACTCCGAATAATGCTTGTCTATTATCAGTATCGAGCTCAGTATGTCGATCCAGAGATCGTTTTGCCCATGCGTGTGTCCTGTCGAGGGCTTTTTTCTGATATTCCAATGTATCTGTCGGGCTCGTACATTCATCAAAAGCAAATATAATATCAGCAGCCAAATCCCATTGAATTTCCATAGAAGATTCTGGAGTAAATCGATGTGATGAACCATTTTTATGCGATCGAAATGTGACGCCTTCGTCATCAATGGTCGCGAGTTTTTTAGGTTTTTCTTTTTTTTCTAGTCCTACTACACCTTGTTCTGGTTCGCCTTTTGCAAATTTGCTCACGTGTGATCCGAACGCAGTCCCCAGCGAAAACACCTGGAATCCACCACTATCGGTGAATGTAGGACCAGTCCACCCCATCATCGGTGCAAATCCTCCATGCTGACGGATTATTTCCATACCAGGCTGCAGATACAGGTGATACGTATTGGCCAACACCGCCTGCGCACCCAACCCCGCCAGAGAATCTGTATCGACAGCGCGTACTGCTGCACTAGTACCGACTACGATAAACGCAGGAGTATGAATATCCCCATGGGGTGTATGAATAATCCCTGTCCTAGCCAAGGTATCATTGTGTGAGTTTGTAATAATGTCAAAAAAATTCATAATTATTTATGTAATTGTATAATATTCATACGTTCAAAAGAAACCGGAATCCGCATA
The DNA here is from genome assembly GCA_031424015.1 of Candidatus Nomurabacteria bacterium. Classification (GTDB taxonomy): domain Bacteria; phylum Patescibacteriota; class Minisyncoccia; order Phycocordibacterales; family UBA1006; genus JANPGR01. The sequence continues at coordinate 36,287 of JANPGR010000032.1, read as the reverse complement.
TACACCCTCTGCATCAATGTGGCATTTTCTGCAACAGTACCAGATACATATGCAATTGGCTCACCCGAGAGTGAATCAGTCACGAGGCTGTTCACGGCAACACTGACACTATTTGGTAATTCGGCAACAAAAGTTCCTCCACCGATAGGAATCACAGGAACCTGTTCGACAACACCTGCAATAGTAACCCTCTTTTGGGAATTATTAGGGTCGCTAACAATACGGACTATCACTGAACTACCTTGGACAGAGACAATATTTCCAAACCAAAATATATTCCCCCCATAAGGAATATATACTCTTTGACCTGAGATTACGTGGTCGTCACCCTTGTTACACTCAGTGATAATTACGTCATATTCTATTTGAGGTGGTATTGCTATAATGCTACACTCTCCGATAGCAAGCTGAGTAACAAGTGCACTATGAACACTACTCTCTACAGCAGTGCGAGATTGTGATGCTCTACTCCAAACAAACTGAATAGGCTGAACCCATACCGGCAATGCCATATAGAGTGCTAAAACGAATAGAAACAACACGGCAACAATCCGTGTAGAATTATCACTACCAAAACCATGCGAGGATCCAGAAAAACTGGAATTATTCTTCGACCAATATTTCCCCATATTGTAATTCTTCTCCTAATACGACTAATTTATATTTTGATAAATCTTCGAGGATCTGACCACATCCTCGCACTACCGCAGTCAGTGGGTCTTCGCTCACGATGACTTTCATACCAGTCTCTCGAGATATACGTTCGTCCAGTCTGCGTATCAGCGACCCTCCTCCTGCTAAATACATCCCGCTCTTGTAAATATCAGAAACCAGCTCTGGTGGGGTTTTTTCCAGTACCTCCTTTATGCCTGAGATAATCACGCGAATACTATCATCAATAGCATACAAAATATCAGTACTCGTAATAATGATCTCTCGTGGCAACCCCGTTGCGAGGTCGCGCCCTCTGACAGTTGCAGATAACGGAGGAGTCTCTACGATCGCTGTCGAGAGTTCTTTTTTGGTTTGCTCTGCGGTCTTTTCTCCGATTGCTAATTGATAGACATCACGGATATAGTGGATAATTGCTACGTTCAAATGATCTCCTGCGATTTTGATATTCTTTGACGTGACGACCCCAGACATCGATATCACAGCCACGTCCGTCGTACCTCCGCCGATGTCAACAATCATAGAGCCCACTGATTCTGTTACTGGTAATCCTACTCCTATTGCTGCAGCCATTGGTTCTTCGATCAGGAATACTGCACGTGCTCCTGCGTGACTAGCTGCATCCATTACAGCGCGTGCCTCTACATTGGTAATCCCAGACGGAACCCCCACAACGACACGTGGACCCATCAACATACGGTTCTGTGCTGAAGCCTTTTGCAAGAAATATTTCAACATTTCCTCGGTGATTTCGAAATCAGAAATAACACCATCAACCAGAGGTCGAATAGCATCGATGTGCGACGGTGTGCGTCCATACATGATTTCTGCTTCGGTACCAACTGCGATCACGGTATTTGTCTTTCGATTTACTGCAACGACTGACGGCTCGCGTACGAGGACGCCCTTGCCCTGGATATATACCAGCGTATTCGCAGTACCGAGGTCGATACCAATATCATGAGAAAACCGTTTGAGGAGAGATTTGAACATAATATGTTATTACGCGAAACGCTGTACTAGCTGCTCTAGTGACAAGATTTCTTCTGAATCACCTGTTCTAGCCTTATAAGCAAAACCTCCAGCAGTAATAGATTTAGCGCTCACCACAATTCTATGAGGAATCCCAATTAGGTCGGCATCTCCTAATTTCTGCCCAGCAGACAGCTCAGACCTATTATCAAACAAGGTTTCGATGTTATGTTTAATGAGAGCGTCATATAACTCCTTTGCGCGAGTATATTCTTCGGAATCAACATTACCCAGACAAACAATATGTACTCTAAATGGAGCAACTGACTCTGGCCATACAATTCCTTTTTCATCTGACAACAATTCGACTATCGTACCCATTACACGACCAGGCCCTATGCCGTAGGAACCCATAATAACAGGTTTTGCCACACCTTGTTCGTCTTTGAATGTGAGACTAAATGCATCAGAAAAACGAGTCCCGAGCGAGAAAATATTTCCTGATTCAGATGTCTTGTATTGAATCATTCTCGATTTATCAACACCGAGCAAAGCAATGGTTTCATCATTATAAATTTCTTCGTTGATAGCGATGTTGAGTTCTGGATCATAATATACGATATCTTCGCCTGCATCAGTAATAGTCTGGAACTCGTGCGAATATTTTGCAAAACTACCACCCGAAGCGAATGTATAGAGTGTTTTGTCTCCAATCCCTAATCGATTAAAAATCGTTACATATGCCTGATGTGCTTTTTCGTAGAACTCTTCGTGTTCTGCTTGAGATTTGCAGAATGAATAGAGGTCTTTCATGATGAATTCGCGAGTTCTCATAATTCCTGATTTGGCTCTGGTTTCATTTCTGAATTTTGTCTGGAACTGATACACAGAAAAAGGCAAATCGCGATAGGAATCAATATACTGAGTCAGCATATTGGTGATAGGTTCTTCGTGAGTGAATCCGAGTCCGACTTCTGAACCAGATTTTAATTCGGTTTTGAACCACACATCTACCGCTTCGTCACTCCAGCGATCCGTTTTCTCCCAAACTGATTTATTTTGCAATCCTGTCATCGAGATTTCTTGGCCACCTATTGCATTCATCTCTTCACGGATAATTTGTATAATATTTGTAAGCACTCTCAAACCGATCGGTGTATATGCATATACACCTGCCATTTCTTTATAGATAAAACCTGCACGAATCAAGAGTTGTGCATTCTTTGCTACCTCATCAGCAGGGGCTTCACGACGAGTTTTTGTAAACATCTGTGACATCATCATATATCCGTATACTACCAGATAAACCCCAGAAACACAAAACTGTAGTGCAATGGTATTTATAGTAGCGTTTGCCGCCTACGGCGGCATCCCCCTCCCTCTACGAGGCAAAGAGGTTAGGGGTGGGGTGGGGTGGATTTTTATCAGACATTACCGAGTTAGACATTCCCCTCTGTGGAGGGGTGCCCGACTAGGGCGGGGTGGTAAAATCCAGGTATGAAAAAAGCCGAATTTACAAAAAAATATTGTATTTCGGCCTTATCATTTGCCCCAACAGGGGACTTGTTGCACCAAGGATTTCAAATACCCTTGTGTACAATTTCAAGATTTAGCAATACATTTCGCATTACAAGGTTCTTGAAAAACCTCAATCACTCTTCACAATTCTTTTTTTGAAACACTTCGCAGTTTCTGCGGACCAGAAAATTCTGGTAGAGCCTATTTGCGGACTGCTGCGCATAACGGATTTCATTTCATTTCTGAAACCAGGTTACGGTTATCCTGTTTGTACTGTTTCCCAGATATTCCAATCTGGCGGGCCAATACGGTCCCATTCTTGTCACCCCTCAAAACGAGGAGCTATTTAGCCTAGGTCCGAGGCTGCGGCAACCTTTGCGACGAATGTCACAACGTTGCGCAACAGCCTCTTCCCATCAGCTCCCTTTCAAACCTTCACCTCTACGTGAGGCGAGATTCTTCCAGGAAATTATTCTCATGTATATTACCTAGAGCCGGCGGACTGCCAGCAAAGGTTTTTATTTTTTGTCATTCCCGCGCAGGCGGGAATCCAGGGATTCTAGCCTATTGTTCTCGGCATATCTACTAGAACAAAAAGTTTCAAACCCCTGGGTTGCGGATCAATTCCAAAAATCATAGTCGCACTTTTGGTGCTTCTTGATTTTTGGGTCCGCAATGACGGTTACTTCCTATTTTCTCTTCCTGTTTTTTTATACTCTTCCTTAGAGAGGAAAACTCCTTCTACAATGGTCTTACATATGGCCTTGTTTCCGTTATAGACCCTCACTCTGTATCGTATATTTTTAGATTCTCCCTCTTTAAAAAAAGCATTTCTCTCCACTATCTCAATGACACCCTCTCTCCTTGGTTTTGATATCTTATCAGCAGGGTTTAAATTCATGAATTTCGGTATCCCTACAGGGGACCCTAAAATCATTGTATGTTTGTTTCCTTCTATAGAAGTAGAATCCAATACATATATATCAAGCCCTCTTATGCACTCCCGTATTCCCACATCCTCCGGAGACACTGAGGTGAAATCTTTTTTTGATCCCATACCTCCACTAACACTACCGCCTGGAGGGCTCGCCTCATAATCCTTCAAAATCTTTCCCGCCTGAGCAATCGAATCCCTTTTATGGGCTTCAATGGCTTTGACAATCTCCTCCTCTCTTTCCTTTTCTTTTAACTCTTCTGACCGAGAATCAACCACATCCACCGGAGCAGGTATGACTTCTTTTGCCTTAGTAAGCGGTAGTGGTGTCGAAACCGGACCAGGCTCGATTTCAACTTGGTAGCTTTGTGAGCCACCAACTGAAGTTTGAAAAGTCGAATCTGTTGGAAAAGTTTTGATCGAGTCTGTTCCTCCAATTTGTGGCGGACCGAAGTCCATCTTAGGCTTGATGACCTCTTCCCCAAACCCAAAGCCAACTTTAAAGCCAGCTTCAAGAATGTGAGGATTAAAACCCTTTTTTACCCCACCAAGGTCGAATGATCCCTTGAAAAAAGCAAGAAAAGGGTATTCCCCTTGTTCTTGTTGTTCACCTAAACCAAGGTTCACTCCAACGATAAATGAGTTAGAGGTTTTTTCCTTTTCTTCCCCTACTCCCAGCTTCTCTGCAACTACATTGCTGGTACTGACACCTATTAGGCCTTTCAAATTTGCTTTGTCCTTTTTTATGTCCCCACCGACCATCAGGCCGGTTTCAAGATCGAAAGAGTGGTCTTTTTTCGGCATCCCCCACAAAAGGGAATTACCATAAAAAGAATAATCCTCGTTAATATCTTTTTGGATACTGGATTTGAATACTGGATATATTTCCGAAAACCGCGAAGCATTCATCGCTCCAGCAGAAACCTGGGTTTTAAAACCCAAAACTTCTGTTCTGTAGGAAATCATAAGTGCATGATTTGGGAAAAGTGACCTTGGTGGAGCTGTACTCCTTCTATCGAAACCATACTGATCGTAGAACCTTTGTAGCTCTACTCCCAACCAACTCTTAGAACTGTCTCCCAGCCTTCTATGCAGAGAGGCATTGAAAAAATTACCGCTCCCCTCTTCAGTCGCATTCGGCGAGACCATGTGGGTCCTGCCTGCAAGCAAGGTTGCATCCCAAAGTTTCAGAACAGTTGTGTCGTTTTTGGTAAAAACCGGTGCCGGAGCGGGGACTAGCTTTTTCGAAACTGCTGTATCTACTTTTGGGCAATTCACTAATTCCCGCCTCAAAGAATCAGTCAGTCTCTTTAAACCCACATTTCTGGGGACCAAGAAATCAACCCTCTCTTTCAAGAAGGCATTTTCTTGTTTCAGAATAGTAAGAGAGTCACAGTTTACAGTCGGTAGTGTTTCTCCTCCAACAAACGGAGGTGTTTCTTCTCCAATAAGCGGAGGTTTTTTATTCCCTCTTCTGTGACCCTCCACTGTGTCCGCTGTGTAATCAATCTCACCGTCATCATTGTTAGTGTTTTTTACTATTTTTTTTGTTTTTTGTTTCGCCCTTTTATTGCTAATACATTTAGGGATACATGTGCTCCCGGTGATTATCACAAGTTGCTCGTAGGCACTCTGATTCCAGACATTAATATTTGGAACATTGATTCCTGAGCAACGTGCCGCACGCATCCAGGCAACCACTTTCGGGTCACCCTTTTTAAGGTTCCCGTTTTCATTGCAGGTTTCACATTTTACTTGTGCCTCGACCTGTGTCGGGAGGCTTAGTAGCGCCAAGGTTAGCACTAGAAAAAATTTGATGAAAATTTTCATTTTTACTTTTGTTTACTTTAGAATTTTTTTGATCGGCCGAGCGCGGAGCGCGAGGCCGTTTTTTTTGATGGAATTATGTAGTTTGTTATATTTGATCGGACTTTGGATATGAATTCACTTGCGTAAATTCATTTCCTCCACCCTACTGGATTCTTTTTTATTTTTTTGGTCATGGAATAGACCAGAACGGCGTAGCCGTCATCCTTGACTCGATCGAGGATCCATTACTGCAGTTTGTGCTACAGTAATCTATGGATCCCAGGTCAAGCCTGGGAAGACGCCTAACGGCGTTTTTTGTTTCCTTTCAGCAGTTTATGTAACAGGTTCCCCTCCAGCCTGGGAGACTGGAGGGGTGGTCCCGAAACAAACAAACACTACTTCTTTGTTGTTTACCTTTGTAATATAACCCTAGAAAGGTGTTTTACTATAAAAGTACACAAACTAAATCTTTTGCGAGGAAATTCCTCACGTTTTTACTAATCTTTTTCTTGTTATTGCAATCTGATACCAAACAATGACCGACCAGAACGGCGTAGCCGTCTTCCTGGGCTTGGCCAAGGCATTAGAAAATATGCTTCCGTTGGTCGTTATTTTCGTCATTCAGGACCCAGGGGATTCTCTGCCTTTTGTTTACTGTATTTCTATAGAAACAATCGGCTGGTACTCCTGGGTTCCGGATCGAGTCCGGAATGACGATATCTTTTGAATTCGAATTCTGCAACAAACTGAACAGACAAAGACAAACAAAAACGTGAGGAATTTACCTCTATTCCACCACTCCTCTGTATTCGCCGCCGTAGGCGGCAATTCCCCTCTGTGGAGGGGTGGCTGAAAGCCGGGGTGGTTTCCTGCCGCCATAGGCGGCATCTCCTCCCCTCTTTTAGAGAGAGGTCGGGAGGGGGTTCTTTTCGCACCTATATATTGCAAAACCCAATGGGAAATCGACGAGTCAGACCCGTTTTCCACAATCAAATTCTGCAAAGATGTTAAAAGAGGACACAATGCCCATTCCAGAACTATAGTACATATTATTACCTATGTGTCAAGTAAATACCTTGTAAAAACCACCCCGGCCGTTGGCCACCCCTCCACAGAGGGGAATGCCTAGCCCTGTAGTTTGTAGCAAGAATTTACTTCTCTTAGCTTGGGTCTGGTGTAGGAGGAGTGGTTTTATGGTTTTCCTGCCCACTTTTAGAGAGAGGTCGGGAGGGGGTCCTATCACAAGAACCTTGCTCATAACCGCTATTTGTGTTAGTATCATCCTTGTACATCACTGTTTCCGATAACCACGGACTCGCGAGTATTGCCTTGTTTGTAGGGTAACATACATCTGAAATTTTTTTCGAGAATAAAAGCCAGTAACAGTCTCTATTTTCAAAAAAGCATGTCGACGGTTTCGCAGAAATACAATTTCGGATGTATGTTACCGGGAATAATCCCACTCTAACAAAATCAATCACCCGTCGAAGGGTACACAAAGCGCAAAATTCATCAGAATAGCACCTTGTGGCCAGCGAGAAACAAATCCACCATTATTACTCGGATTTGTGCAGGATACATACACACGTACACATTATATGTCAGCAGAAATACTCGAATCATTATACGAACGCGGTGCTCATATGGGGTATTCCCGTTCTCGTCGTCATCCATCTGTCGTTCCTTTTCTCTATGGAATGAAGAATCGCACAGATCTCATCGACCTCGAATGGACAGTACGCCAGATCAGTGACGCTACCCTAGCCCTCGCAGCAGTAAAAGCAGCCGGCAAGAGTATCATCGTGGTCGGCACCAAACCAGAAGCACGCGAAATCGTACGCAAATTGGCAGGACACGCAGGTATCCCAACCGTTACTGATCGTTGGATCGGAGGAACGATTACCAACTGGCCCGAAGTCAAAAAGCGTATCACCAAAATGAAAACTCTCAAAGACCAGCGAGATACGGACACATTGGTATACAAGACGAAAAAGGAGCGTCTGATGATCGAGCGCGAAATCGAAGACCTCGAATCAAAATTCCTCGGAATTGAATCTCTCGAAGGAGCACCAGGAGCAGTAATCGTAATCGATCCACGTGCAGAACACATCTGTGTTGCTGAATGTGCAGTAAAAGGCATTCCAGTAATCGCACTTTCCAATACTGACTGTAACATCGCTGACATTAGTTATCCAATTGTAGCGAATGATGCAAATATGCAGACGATTCACTACGTCATCTCATTACTATTAGAATCGGTAAAATAATTTACCTCTATAACCTATTTTTCATCCTATGAGTACTATATCTATCGAACTCGTAAAGCAACTCCGCGACGAGACAGGAATATCTATCGCGAAATGTAAAGAAGCCCTCGAATCAGCAAATGGCGACATCGAGGCTGCAAAAGCAATCCTCAGAGAATTCTCCGCAGGTCAGTCAGCAAAAAAGGCAGACCGAGAATTGGCAGCAGGGACTGTTGCGAGCTATGTTCACAGCAACAAAACAGTAGGAACACTGGTACAGCTCGAATGCGAGACAGATTTCGTCGCTATCAACCCTGAATTCGTTCAGTTGGCGACCCAGATCGCGATGCATGCAACAGCTATGGGATCGACCCTCGAAACGATCAACGAAGAAGTATTCATCATCGATGGTGAACGCACCATTCACCAGGTTATCGAATCAGCAATGCAAAAATTGGGAGAACGTATCGAAGTTACCAAACTGGTACGAATGCAGATCGGAGCATAATTCAGACCTTTCTACAGAGTCTCTAGTAGGACTTCTGCGTTATCTAGAAAAACCTATCGGAAGCGATATACACAATGGGTTACATATCGGCAAAAGGTTGCATATCGCTGAGATGAGCACTACGTTGCGTGTTTTGGAGGAAAATAGACTTCTTTCAAAACACTGAGAAAACCTATCCGCAGTCGACAACACCAGTGGTGATATCTTGCCCATAAAGGCTGCGGTCGATAAGGATGAGAGCCGTGACTCGTGTTTTGGAAGGTTTTGAAAGAAGTCTAATGCAGAAGTCCTATCTAGTAAAGCCGCCTCCCGAGGGAGGCGGCTTTGTATATTTACCAAAAATTTTATGATATAATAAAGGTATCTATGGATTATCATATTTCATTTTTGATATTTTTTGCATCCCTCATAGGGATGACTGCTATTATTTTGCGTAAATCCATCATTATCGATGATTCACATTCGCAGAATGATTCTCCTTATCCTGTTTTGAGCGAATGGTACACACCCAATCTACGCTATTGGAAAAATACTTTGGCGCGGATCTGGCTCTGGGTCCATGATATTTCTTTGCGAAAATGGACCTACCTCTGTGTTAGGTATGCAAAATATATTCTATATAAGCTCCTCAGGTCTCTGCATAAACTCCTTTTGTCAATAATAAAAATTCTCGAACGAGAAGAAACCAATCTAAAAGAAAAAATGCGTGAACGTGGCAACCTGGCAACTCCACAACACAGCGAACACAGATTGATGTCTGCGTTGTCGAGGAAACGTTATCCTCATCTAGGTAGAGATTCTGGACAGAAGTAAATCTGTTAGTAATTTGGCTTTACTTTGACCAGATTCGAATTGTAAATAATATACTATTACACATCACTATATAATCTTTAGCAATAAACCACCCACGCGGCCAAGCCGTCGGGGTATTGTGGGTACATATGACTAGAACAGACTGAGTTGTTTGTCTCCATCATTCGTTTTTCCTTGGTTGGCTACATACCTTTCTACAACTGACCAATTACCTCTCTCCGAGACAGTGGCAATATAATAGCCGTCACTCCAGAACTGACCGCCCCAGAGCTCTTTACGCAATTTTGGAAATTGCACAAAGAGCTCTTTGGCTGTAATGGATTTGAATATACGAACGACATCTGCTCCGCTGTAACTCGGTTTGAAAGAGCAGAGTATATGGATATGATTTAAATCTGTTCCTATCTTTTCAAAAACGATGTCGTATCTTTCTGAAATATCTTGAGCAATTTCCTTAATTGCTTTTGTTATTTCGTCTCGGAGTAAACTCTTTCTGTATTTTACAGGAAAAACGATATGATAGTGAGTATCATAGGTTGAGTGGTTTCTCGATGTAGTCATATGTACTTAGTTTATATGAAAACCTGCTGGTTTTCTATACTTTCCTGCTCTATGCGGATACCCACTTGGCAGAGCCAAGGGGAATTGATTGTTTGAAACATCAGAGGACAAATACATTTTACAATTTTTGTAGACCTGAAACGGCTTTGGGGCCATAGTCGAGTTTTGCAAGGTCGAAAAAATTAGTAAAACGTATTGGAAAAGTAGTAGAATAAGGTACTATATTGAGTTAAGCTTTTACTTTTACTGGTTTCTTTATCACTTTTGTTGATTTTACTACTGATTTCTTTGTCGGAAGGATCTCGAGGAGACCCAATTTGTTCACCATAATTGTCAGGTGTTTTTGCTTTGTATCGCTAATCATTATGAGCGCTATTTTGTTCAAAATCTCATTTTGTATATATCGTTTCATTGGGCGAGCACCGTATTTAGGATCAAAACCCTTGTCAGCAATCAAATCTAATGCCTCTGTAGTACATTCTACTGTCAGGCCTTTTTCTAATAATCGAGCAATAATAGAATCCAAATGTTGTGACACAATAGTACGAATAACTTCTGGTGAAAGCGTATCAAACACAATAATGTCATCAATACGATTCAAAAATTCAGGACGGAAATAGTCATTGAGGGATTCTATGACACGTTCTTTGGTTTCTGAGTAATGGGACTCGGCGCTGTCATTTCCTCTAAATCCCATTGATTGCATCTTTTGAATGTGCTGGGATCCGATATTACTGGTCATGATGATGATCGTATTTTTAAAATCAATCACCCTACCTCGACCATCAGTCAGTCTACCGTCATCGAGAACTTGGAGGAGTATATTGAACACTTCTGGATGAGCTTTTTCTACCTCGTCGAACAAGATCACAGAATATGGTCTATGGCGCACTGCTTCGGTGAATTTTCCTGACTCTTCGAAGCCTACATATCCAGGTGGGGCTCCAACCAATTTCGAAACACTGTGTTTCTCCATAAATTCTGACATATCCACACGGATCATCGCCTTTTCATCATTGAACATATATTCGGTCAACGCCTTGGTTAGTTCCGTTTTTCCAACTCCTGTCGGCCCCATAAACAGGAATGACCCAATAGGTCGATGAGGATCCCCTATCCCAACACGGGCACGTCTAATAGCGTGGCTAATTTTTTCGATTGCTTCATCTTGACCTTTTACTCGTTTTTTCAATTCTGATTCCATGCGGCTGAGCTTATGATTTTCTGCTTCGACCAATTTTGTCACAGGGATACCTGTTGACCTTGCAACCACCGTTGCTATGTCTTCTGAGTTTACTTCTTGGCGGAGCATTTTTACACGCTTTTGGAGTCTCTCGAGTTTGATGGTTTTATCAGAAATGAGTGTGTCCATAACGGGTATTTGCCCATAGCGTATTTCTGCGACACGAGCCAAATCGCCCGATAATTCTGCATTATCAGATTCTAGTTTTAATTTTTCCAATGCTTGTTTTGCAACAGAGATTTCAGAGACCAATGCTTTTTCTGATTCCCATTGTATCTCGGTTGATTTTATATCGCTTTTTATTGTTTTGATTTCCAACTCCAATTCATTGATTCTCTTTTGCGCTGTAATTCCCTCTTCTTTTTTTAATGCTTCTAATTCGATTTCATTTCTCTGGATTTTTCTGTGTGCTGATTCCAAATTTTCGGGTTTGTTTTCGAGAATGATTCTGAGGGCTGATGCAGCCTCGTCGATCAAGTCAATAGCCTTGTCAGGCAAAAATCGACTCGGAATATACCTACTGGATAGCTCTACTGCTGCGACAATAGCATCGTCAGTAATGCGCACTCCGTGGAATAATTCATATCGATATTTGAGTCCACGTAAAATAGCTATAGCGTCAAAGGTATTTGGCTCCTGCACGGTAACACTCTGGAATCGCCTTGTTAGTGCTGCGTCTTTTTCAAAGTGCTTTTGATATTCATTCAATGTTGTCGCACCGATCACACGCATTTCACCTCGAGCGAGTGCCGGTTTGAGCATGTTGGCTGCGTCCATAGAGCCTTCTGGTCCTCCAGTACCTATCAATGTATGAATCTCGTCGATAAACAATATTATATTTCCTTTTGAATCCTCTACTTCTTTGATGACTTTTTTCAATCTGTCTTCGAATTCACCTCGATATTTTGTACCTGCAACGAGGAGTCCCATATCGAGCAGGAGGAGCTGTTTGCCTCGAAGTGATTCTGGTACATCACTGCGTGCAATACGAGAAGCAAGTCCTTCTATCACTGCGGTTTTCCCGACCCCTGGCTCTCCGATCAGTATTGGATTGTTTTTGGTGCGACGTGACAAAATCTGGATAATACGCATAATCTCTGTATCGCGACCAATTACCGGGTCGAGTCTGTCCGCACGAGCGAGAGCTGTCAAATCTCGAGAATATTTTTCCAGAGTTTTTGGTTTTGATTTGATCTGATGTTGATTGCGCATTTCTGCTGGTTGTTTGCGTAGTTGTACGATCGCATCCCAAACAGTATCACGCGAAACTTTAAATTTACTGAACAATTCAGACATCTCGTTTGGAATAGAGAGAAGGCCTAGGAATATATGCTCTACACCACACCATTCTTCTTTGAGTCCTTGGGTGATTTTTACGGACTCTTCGAGAACAGAAGCAAAGTCAGGGGTCAGAAACATTTGGATGGATCCTTCGATCATTTCACCAGTGGCTCCTTCGTCACCACCCAGTGAATCAACCACAATATCACCAAAAGATTCCACGTCAATTTTGAGAAAATCTAAAATCTCCACAACAAAAGAATCGTCATGCAACATAAGTGCAGCCAAAAGGTGCGAAGTCCCCACATAGGTCTGCCCCCTATCCACTGCGAGTTCGTGAGCCTTTTGGATAGACTGTTTTGCCTTTGTGGTAAACTGAGAAAATGCGGGTAATTCATTCTGTTTTTTCATATATCAAAATTATATCATATCCCTTTTGTTTGACAAGTTTTTCACTTGTGTGAATTGTTTGTCTTTTTCATCAAGTTTTCTAGCGTCAGTAAAAAGCTTTTGGCTTGGGCTTGGGTCGTACCTCTCCCAAGAGAAACCCGAATATGGGCATATTCCTTGGCAGGAATACCATATTGATTCGCCTGCCACAAAGACTCAACGACATGAGAAATTCCCCCAGATTTTGCACTGCAGGCAGACCCGCTCGCGACACAAAATCCCGCATTATCAAAATAGAGTACCGCATAATCACTATCAATCCCAAGTATTGAAAAATGCACAATGTGTGAAATAGATTTTTCTGGAGTGTTACATAGAATCTTGCCAGGATATTTCCGAGAGAGTTTCTCTAGTGATTCTTGCAGGATATTTTTTATCAGTTTTATCTCTGTTCGCACTAATTCACGCTCCTCGCAAGCCAGCCCGTACGCCTTGCCTAGTCCTACAATCTGCGCAGGATCGAGAGTACCCGACAGAATTCCGAATTCTTGATCGCCACCGGTAATACTGGGTATCAAGGCGACGGTGTCTCTGACCGCCAGAATTCCTACTGATTTTGGTCCGTAGAATTTCGACGCTGACAGAGTCACCATATCTGCATCAAGCGATTGGATATGAATGCCTGCCATGTATCCTGCTGCGATTGCATCACAGAACAAATAAGGATATGTTGAATTCTGTTTTTTTCTCTGATCTCGTAACATTTTTGCTAATTCACGGATAGGATGAATAACACCTGTTTCGTTGTTGCAATACTGGACACAGATTAATACTGTTTCTGGTCTCAGTAACTGCGCCACAGATTCTAGAGAAATTTCTCCAGAATTCTGAATTGCGATTTCATCATAGGTACACAATCCTGAGCCTGCCAATGCATATACTGTTTTTCTGACCGCACTGTGCTCTATTGGCGAGAGAATAATATGAGGTACAACATCCGAATTACGAACCTGAACAGCATTCAAAACTCCACGAATCCCAGTATTACAAGCATCAGTACCTCCACGGGTAAAAATAATTTGGTGGTTTTGTGTGTGGAGTAGCGATTTGAGATTTTTTCGAATACCTTCTATGAGAGAATGGGTTTCTGTGCCACAGGTATACAGAGCACCAGAATTCCAATAGGAATGCGAATACACATTATTCATCACCTGCAAAACACGCTGATCCATAGGGGTTGTCGCTGCATAGTCCAAATATACTAAATTCTTTTTGGGTGATTTTTTTTGAGATATGAGAAAAGGAAACATCCTTTGAATAAGGGACTTCATACTATACATCAACCCTTATTAGGGTTTTGGTATTTCTAATTTTTCTATAATCTTTTCATGAGGATTATTCAGAATGTCTATCAAATATTTATCATACATATTCATGCGATACATAAATTCTTCTGGTGTGAATATTGTGTATCGAATCTCTTTGCCTATTTCTGATTCGATCATTTTGACAGTTATATCCAACCTCTTTGTATCGATTTTCTCACCGACAATAATCATATCAGATTTTGATTCAGTGTCTTTTACGAAAATACCGGAGGTTACGAGAAGTTTAATCTGTGTGTGACTTGCAAAATATTTTTGCATATCTCGAGTTGAAATTAGATTGGATTCTATCAATAGTTCGGACAAACCTCGTACGAGAGGAAATCTCTTGTTCAAAGTATAGCCCAACACAGGTGGAATAGTTTTTCTCGTCTTTTTTGCGCGAGCTTTTTTCTGACCTCGTTTTGGCTCTGGAGCTTCGGTTGTTATTTCTAATATAGATTCTGGTTCTATTTCTTTTGTTTTTATAAATTCAATTAATTCTAAATTTTTGAGTTCTTTGCGTACGAGAGGCGTTTTAGATTGGGTTCGAGTAACAATATCCGCTATTTTATAAGCCTCCCCTGTCTGGAACAAGAAAAGTCTCATAATTTTGATACGGAGAGATGATCCGAAAAGTTTTGCGAGAGTATCCATATAATTCTATAGTAGCATATTTACTAGTGTCTTGTATAGCATGCAACATTTGACCTACACATTAAAGAGCGAGGAATACAATGTATCATTGTTCGGTTGGGATTTTTTAACATCATCGAGAGAGGGGCTGTAATTCGTATCCAAATCCTGATCTGATATATTAGAGAATTCTAAGTCTTGTGGAGTGTTAGCATCTGTGTCTGTCGGCGCGCTATCTCTATCTCGTTCTGGTGTCAGATTTAGTGTGAATTCCGACAAAGGCATCCATTCGTCATCAGAATCATTAGTATCGATGAGTTCTGTTATCTGTTTTTTCGGAATTGTGTCAAACTCTTTTTTCGTTTCTGTATGCTCTGGAATCTCTATCTCCATAATTTCAGGTGCCAGGGCAGCATCGATGAGATTGAATTCTTTTTGTGTTGGCGAATCATTCATAACTAATTCACGAGACAACATATCACCTTGTGAATCATCAGATAGGTTCACATCATCGATAAAACCTGTTTTAAAGCTAAATGATTTTGCCTTACTTTTATCAGACTCAGACCCAGAATTTTTTACATTTATTCCTTTTTTTACTTGATCATGAGAAATTTTCTCGCGCAACACAGACACAGCAGCACTACCATCGGTGTCCCCCACTGTACGGATCAGATCACCCAGCTCTTCTGGATTCATATAGCTAATGACGATACGGCCCCCTTCCCCCTCACGTGCTGATTCTATTGCAACACGAGCGTGGAGTCTTTTTGATAATGTCTCTTCTATATCCAAGATTTTTCTGTCTGTTTTTAAGTGCTCTTTTCTCACTTTTTCTTGGGCGCTTTTCCTAGCTCTGGCTTCTGCTGCGCGAACAGACATTTTGTAATTCATTATGTCGTTAAACAGAACTAGCTGTTCTTCTGGCTTGTCAGAGAGCATCAACAGTGGACGAGTGTGACCTTCTGATATCTTTTTTGCTGCCAATGCTGATAGCATTATTTCAGGTAGTGCCAACAAGCGCAATGAGTTTGATACATATTCACGACTCTTCCCCATTCGTTTTCCTATTTCTGTATGCGAGAGATTGAATTCTGATGCGAGTTGGAGAAAAGCTTTCGCTCTGTCAACAGGATTGAGGTCTTCGCGTTGGAGGTTTTCTATGATTGCTAATTCCAATTTTGTTTTGTTGGTATCCCCCATTCTGATAATCACTGGCACTCGGGCTAATCCTGCAATTTTTGACGCACGCAAACGACGCTCTCCTGCGACGAGTTCATAATGTTTTGACTCTTTGCCTGATGACTCGTCGAGAGAAATGACTTCTGATACCGTCAAGGGCTGTAAAATGCCATATTGCGCTATCGAATCTGCCAACTCTGTCAGAGATTCGTCGACGAATTCGCGACGCGGTTGATAGGGGTTCGGCAGAACCAGATTGATATCAACCCAATCTACGGTACCCGACATTGCTGTTTCATTTGTGGTTATGCCTGACATAATACTCACAGTCTAGCACAGAGATTTGAAATTCACATTCTAGCTCCTGTGGATGAAATCCGATACGAATGAAAAACATACTGCCTATTTTAGGCTAACCTACTATCTAAATATAAAAACCAGTATATTTCAACTGGTTTTTATAGGGTTTATACATACTGTATATGGTATTTATTCCTCAGCCGAGGAGGTATCGAGCTCTACAAAAGTAACAATGCCTTTTTTTATAAGTTCTTTTGCATGTTTCCATTTGTTATTGAGATCTTTTTCTACTTCTGAGGTACCACCAGTAAATGGACTAGGGCCATCAAACAGATTCTCTTGAAAAGGGTTCTGAAGCTGTTCACTATGGTATTTATATTCCCTTTGTGTTTCGGATTTCTTGTCACGGACAACAACCACTCTGAATGGATTCTTTGAGGAAAATCCAAAGTTAGAAGCGTTATCTTCTGATGCGATACCGTATCCGTGCCCGCCTGTTGCAATAGCGATTGCCACCATAATTTCATTACGAGTCTGTTCGAAATTTCTAATCTTGCGAGCATTCAATGCAAATGCATCGGGAAAATCTTTGGAAGATCCGACGGAGATACTGTTATCAGGCTGCAAATTGACAAAACAGGAAACCGCGTGATGATAATCATCGTCCCCTTCGAGCTCTGTTATTTTTTCGAATTTTATTTCCGCGTGATGTTTTATGCTCTCGGCCACAATCCTTGCATTCAAAAGTTCTACAACTTTTTCAAGCTTTTGATACGCAATATTATCTGGATTCGCTATCTTATCAGGATTATCTAGGTTCACGAGTGCTGCAGCACCACAGCCTTTGTGACCAGTTATAATATCTAATGTTGCACCTCGTTCGATCAGACGCAAAAATATCGGCCAAAAGTTGTCTACAATTTCTTCGGGTGTTGATCCGAACAACAAAAGGGATCCCGCACCATTAAATGTGATAAATTTTGGGTCTTCTTTTTGAAATCTTGCACAACTACATCGCTCGTCCATACAGACTATTGCGACTCTTTTTCCTTCCCATTTTGGGAAAAGCTTTTCAAAAGATTTTGGACTTTCTCGTTTCCATTGATTGAACGTTTCTTGTTTTGTAAATGGCTGTATTTTACTTATCTGATCATCCCAAGATTCTATTTTTTTAATATCTTTTTCTTGATATTTAGCTATATCTGCTACTGTTTCTGACATATTTTTTAGTATACAATTACTTAATAATATAAGTAACCGTAACATCAACCGTTACTTTGTCTTGACCTGCTGAAATCTGCAGTGTTGGAGCTGATTTTGCTACTGCACCAGCGTCATATGCCATAGTTGCCATTTCTGCACGAGCCATCATAGGCATAGGGTAGGATCCTCCTTCACTAAAAGAAACAACCTTTCCGAGTTTAACCCCCATTGCTTTTGCCATCCCCTCTGCTTTTACACGAGCTTTTGCCAGAGCGCTATTGCGAGCCTCATTCTGAGCTTTGTCACGATCCTCAGTGGTAAAGCTAGGTCCATTTACATTAGTGACATTTGCCTCTCCGAGGGCTTGTAATATAGTACCCGATGATGCTAGCTCACGGACAGTGACTTCTACATTCACACTAGATTCATATCCAACCAGAACATTCTTTCCCTCGGGTGGACAGTAGGAGCCAATAGGGCATACAACGGTTTTGTTTTGCCATTCATATTTTGGATTTGCACTAATTCCTGTAGTTTTTATGTCTTTTTTATCAACTCCGAGGTCGGCTAATTTTTGCATTACCTGATTAGAGAGCTTTGTAACTTCTTTTTGAGTAGATGCTACGTCTTTGCCTTCTTTTTGGATTGTATAGCTGAACTGCGCTATGTCAGGTGTTTGGTATGCCTCACCTGATGCGGTTACATTGATAGTTCGGGCGTTCGCGTTTAAATCAGTTTGAGATATCTGACGCACTACCATGACTACTCCTCCAATTGATAAAATGAGTAAAAATAACGAAGCCATTGTAAACAATGTCTCTCGTGGGTTAAAGTTTTCTAAATAATTTTTCATAGAAATATAGTATATCACAAAATTGCCACATTGCGAAAAAGAATGTTTATAAAAACTATTTTATACACTACCAAAATCTAGAACCTCTCTGTGCTCCATTTTGTTTTGACACGAACACGCGCTAAGTCGCGCTCTATTTGGGCTTGGAGGCGTGCATATTCCCTGTCATTTTTGTCTGACTGGCTTTCTGAATATTCAGCGGCTCGACGTATCGCGTCATTCACCAAATCTATATCAATATCATCGGATAACTCTGTAACACTACTGAGGATAGTACACTGCTCTTTATCTAGTGATAGTACGCCTTGTCCGACGAAAAAATGCATTATACCATTACTCGTCTCTATCGTCAGTTCACCGGGGACAACTACAGTTACGAGAGGTATATGTCCTGGCAGTATTGTTATTTCTCCTGATTTTGTCATAACAGTAATCCTCAAAACATCAGATGTATAGAGGGTTTTCCCGGTAGTTGCCAAAGTAAAGGGAATTGTATTCATATACTACTCTTTACTCAGATGCTTTTTCTCTGCATCTTCTATATTTCCAACCATATAAAATGAGGCTTCGGAAAAATGATCCCATTTCCCAGAAATAATTTCATCGAAACTACGGATAGTATCGGCTAGAGAAACATATATTCCAGGTGCACCAGTGAACTGCTCTGCAACATGAAATGGCTGAGACAAGAATTTTTGAATTTTTCGTGCTCGGAATACGGTAATCCTATCATCTTCTGAGAGTTCATCCATACCGAGAATGGCAATGATGTCTTGGAGTTCTTTGTACCTCTGCAATATACCCTGAACACCACGAGCCACACGATAGTGGTTTTCTCCTACGATTTCCGGACTCAAAATAGTAGAAGTCGAGTCGAGTGGATCGACAGCAGGATAGATCCCGATCTCGGTGAGTGCACGATTGAGAGACACGGTCGAGTCGAGATGGGCAAATGTAGTAGCTGGTGCTGGATCGGTAAAGTCATCTGCAGGAACATACACAGCCTGAACAGAGGTAATCGAACCATTTTTTGTTGAAGTAATACGTTCTTGGAGTTGACCCATTTCTGTCGCCAGAGTCGGCTGATACCCTACTGCTGACGGCATACGCCCCAATAGCGCTGATAATTCTGATCCTGCCTGAGTAAATCGAAAAATATTATCGACGAACAACAATATATCTCTGTTTTCTACATCGCGGAAATATTCTGCCATTGTGAGTGCGGTCAATGCAACGCGCGCACGAGCCCCAGGTGATTCACTCATCTGACCGAATACGAGTGCGGTTTTATCCAATACTCCTGCATCTTTCATTTCTTCGTACAGGTCATTTCCTTCGCGAGTTCTCTCTCCGACACCAGCGAACATACTATACCCACCATGATTACTTGCGATGTTATTGATGAGCTCTTGGATGATCACAGTCTTTCCCACTCCTGCACCGCCGAACAATCCCACTTTTCCTCCTTTGAGAAATGGGCACAGGAGGTCTATGACTTTGATACCTGTTTCGAGCACTTCTGCTCGTGTTGATTGTTCTGTAAATGCAGGTGCTTCACGATGAATCGGCAACATTGGTGCTGAACTAACTGCAGGCTTTTCATCGATCGGATTCCCTACTACATCGAACATCCTCCCGAGTACAGAACTACCCACTGGCACCATTATCGCTGCGCCGGTATCCACTACCGACATACCTCTCACGAGTCCATCTGTTGATGACATCGCAACGGTACGCACTGTGCGCATTCCTATGTGTTGCTCTACCTCGAGAACTATCGTGGAATTACCCTTTGAAATATGAAGTGCATTATAAATAGCTGGAATTATTCCTCCTGCGAATTCAACATCGACGACTGGTCCAATAATTTGTGTGATAGTTCCTGTATTCATAATAAATTGTAATGTTTTCTAATACTTATAATATTCTAACCTGTTAATGCGCTCGCTCCACCTACTATTTCTGCAATCTCCTGAGTAATACCTGCTTGCCTCGCCCGATTATAACTGAGCGACAAGGCATCATAATAATTCGTCGCATTATCTGTTGCATTTTTCATGGCGACCATTCTAGCAGTATGCTCTGCGGCACGAGCTTCTTGTATTCTTTGCAATAAAATTGCCTGCAGGATCTCGGGGAGTACAATATCTAATATTTCTGTAGGGTTCGGCTCGAAAAGATACGTATCTGTTTCTACTCCTGCTTGTTTACCTGAATAAGATGTTATTGGCAAAAACGCTTTTACTCCAGGAGAAAATGTAATGCCTTGTAAGATTTTCTGAGAAATAGTTTTTATACTTTTGTATTCTGTATTTATGGTGAATTTTTCAATAATGAGCTTTGTGATTGAATAAATAACCGAATCATCTATGTTTTCAGTCAACACTCCAAAGCTAGCTATTACAGGAACCCCGACTCTTCGTGCAATTCTATCAGCGTATTTACCTATTGTTATACAATCAAAATTTTGTGTATGATCACCGCAGTGCTGGAAAAGTGCTCGGTAGAGCAATGTATTGTATCCACCACAGAGTCCTTTATCTGACGCGATTAAGATTAACAATTCTCGGCCTTCTTTTCGAGGTTGAACCAGGGGATGCTTTAAAATATGTTCACTACTAATAGTAGAGATAATTTTTTCAGCCTGCTCTACATACCCTGTACCGAGCGTGACCTGATTGACTGCTCGTTTCATTTTACTCACAGAAACCATCTCCATTGTTTTGGTTATCTTGCGAATATTTTTAATACTCTTCATTTTCGACTGAATGACTTTTGTTTGCATATGATTATTGTTGCATTGATTGAAATACCTCTATCGCATCACGTAATTTTACTTCTATTTCCTCAGACCAGCCTGACTCAATAGCTGAGAGAATTTCTGGTTCGCTGTTTTGTAAATAGGAAACAAACAACTCTTCTACTTCACGAACTTTTACGACAGGAACAGCATCGAGGTAACCCTTTGAAGCAAAATAGAGTACTGCGACTTGGGCACCTGTAGACATTGGCTTTGCAGGAGCCTGCTTTAGTAGCTCCGTCAGCCTCTTTCCTCTCTCGAGAGTTGATTTGGTCGCAGGATCCAAATCAGAATCAAACTGGGAAAATGATTCGAGCTCTCGATACTGAGCGAGTTGGAGTTTCATAGGTCCTGCTATTTTTTTCATTGATTTTATTTGTGCACTCCCCCCGACACGAGATACTGACAACCCTGCATTAATTGCAGGTCTAACCCCCTTGTTAAACAAACTTGATTCCAAGAAAATCTGTCCGTCAGTAATGGAAATAACATTTGTTGGAATATATCCAGAAATATCACCCGCTTGTGTTTCAATAATCGGGAGCGCAGTAATCGAACCACCTCCATGTTCAGCGTTTCTGCGACAAGCACGCTCGAGTAGTCGTGAATGCAGGTAAAATACATCACCAGGATAGGCTTCGCGCCCTGGTGGTCTACGCAAGAGAAGAGACATTTCTCGATATGCATTTGCATGCTTTGATAGATCGTCATACACAATGAGCACATCCTGTCCCTTGTCCATAAAATATTCAGCCAGAGTAACTCCTGCATAAGGAGCAATATACAACTGAGAAGCGCTGTCAGAAGCACTCGCTAAAATGATAGTAGTGTATTCCATAGCTCCCGCAACTGTTAGATCTTGGACTATACGCATGACCTTGGATTGTTTTTGCCCTATTGCGACATAGATACATTTTACTCCTGTATTTTTTTGATTGAGTATTGCATCGATTGCGACGGTTGTCTTTCCCGTTTGTCTATCCCCGATAATCAATTCTCGTTGACCTCGTCCGATTGGCACTAATGCATCGATAACCTTTATTCCTGTCTGCAAGGGCTGGTTGACCGACTGACGGTGCATTACACCAGGAGCCGTGCGTTCTACGGGATACTGATCCTGAGCAAGAGGCGCAGGTTTCCCGTCGAGAGGTTTCATAAACGGATCGAGCACACGCCCCAAACAATCAGCCCCCACAGGCAAGGAAAATACCGTACCGGTAGCACGAACTCTATCCCCTTCTCTGACCGAACTAGCGATACCGAACATAACAGCCCCTATTGAATCCTGTTCCAGGTTTTGTACCAATGCAGAAACATTACCAGTATCTGTCTCGATTAGTAATGTTTCTGACATGGAAACATTCGGTAATCCAGCAATACGAACAATACCATCGAACACCGAAGTGACAATACCATAATCAGAAATCTGAGCCTGTGGAGTCCAGCTCGATAATTGTTGTTTTAAATCTGAGATAAATGTTTGCATAAATATTATAGGGAATTAGATGATGAAAGGGCTTTTTCTAGTAAATGTTGCCTGAGAGATTCTAACGAGGACTTAACGCTTGCATCATATTCGAGAAAATTATATTCAGCAATAAATCCTCCAACAATATTCGAATCAATCTTATATTCAACTGAATCAACTGATGTACTAACTATTTTTGATGCCAAATCTTTTGAAAATAACTCCTTATGCATAGAATCAGCGAGCGTTATTGTGCAAGTATTCTTTATGAGCTCTTTCTTTTCTGCAACAGAAAATTCTCGAATAATAGCTGGCAACATATACATCATATTCTTTTTTTCTAAAAAAGACTTGAGACCGAGGGAAAAAGAATTGCTATCTGCAGGATTTTCTTTGTATATTTCGAGAATAGTATGCACAATATTTTTAGGAGTTATTTTCATATATTATATTTTTTGAATCAGAGATTCTGTGTGAGCTTTTGCATTTGCAGTATTAGAAAGCTCTTTTTGTAACACTGATTTTGCAGAAGCAATGATCATATCAACAGAGTCATTACGAATCATTGTTTCCACGAGTTGACGATGCTTTTGTATATCTTTGTCTGCTTGTTCTATTATAGATTTTGCTTTTTCTTGGGCGGTAGTTTCTGCTGTTGTGATTATTGTGTCAGCATGACGATTCGCATCAGACTGTACTATTGCTGCACTTTGCTTTGCAGAGAGCAGTACCTCGGCTGCTTCTTCTTTTGTTTGTTTCAGAATTGTTTCTGCATGCTGGGCATTATCAACTCCAGATTGGATTATTTTTGTACGCTCTGCTATTACTCGTCTGAGCGGTCGGACTATTACATAGTTAATCATTACCAAAACAATGGCAAAATTAACCAGTTGAGCAATAATGAGTCTGCCGTCTACATGAAATGTTGATAATAATTCTTGCATACAAAGAAATGATTATTTTATTGAGAAAGCAATAACGAGAGCGTAAATAGCCAATGCCTCTGTCAGAGCCGCGATCAAGAGCATAGGTACAAGTATTTTACTCGAAGCTTCTGGGTTACGCCCAATAGCTGACATAGCTGATGATCCGATCATTCCGAGTGCAATACCAGGACCGATAACTCCGACTGCAATAGTAATTGCTTTTGCTAGTGGCACGATATTAAATGCTTGTGTTGTAATTTGTTCCATAAAAAATTAATTTAACTAGATAATAATGAGTAAACAAGACCAATCTCGAAACAATACAAATGTATATTTCGAGAATTATCGCGTCTACCTAATGGGCATGGGATTCTGCATCTCCATGAACCTGTGATGCAAGAGTTATATATACGACCGTAAGGAGTGATATAATAAACGCTTGGATAATTCCGACGAAAAATTCTAAAAACAGAAATGGCACCGGTATCCCATATGCTAACAATGCTGACATTGACGCGAGGAGGACTTCTCCTGCAAAAACATTTCCAAAGAGTCGGAATGATAGAGCTGCTACTTTTGCCATTTCCCCTAACAATTCCAAAAGCCCAACAAAAATATTTACGGGAATTTGTATGATCAGTGTTGGGTTTTTTATAATCTGCCTTACCTTGAATAATTCTGATATTGGGACAAACTTTGTTAGAGTAGCCCAGAGCCCTACGGAAAGTATTCCGACCAGATTAGAAGCAACAACAGAAAAGAGGGACAATGCCAGTGTAGTATTGATATCAGCTGTTGCACCTCGCAAGAGAGCAATACTCTCTCCTGTATGAGTAGTCATAAACAGTGAACCAACACCAGGAACAATACCCATCCAGTTATTGATTAATACAAAAATAAACATTCCTATTGCTAGAGGAAAGGCTTTTTCCGATATTGCCCTATCATTTGTCACTTGGTCACATAACTCTAAAAACTGCTCACAGAGCAATTCAAAAAAACTTTGTACGCGCCCAGGTATCATCCGTATTCGAGAACCAACAAAAAGAGAAAGCGCAATAATCACAAAAAGAGCAAGCCAACTCGTTACCATGCCATTAGTAACAGGAAAACCCCCGATGTTGAATAGCTGCTCTGCAAAGAGTGTGTGTTCATGTTCGGTTGTTGTATGATCCTTTGACATAAGAAACTCGTGTGCGAATACCAGGATTCGAACCTGGGACCTCGTCATTATCAGTGACGCGCTCTAACCAGCTGAGCTATATTCGCAAGTAATGGATTATTTAGCAATAAACAACCCAGACAGGAACAGTATAACAAAAAATTTAGATTAATCAAATATAAAACCCCAGGAAAACTGGGGTTTTATAAATGGTTATAAAGTATTATCTTCTTCCTGCCTGGACAATAGTCCAGCCCGCTTCTACCCACTGGCCGAGTTTCTTTGTTTTGATTTGACGAGAGTCAGAACCTTTTACAATAGTTGTATATTCTGAATTGAGGCTAGATGGTTCCTTCTTTTTTTCATCGTCTTCTTCTGACTCCTCTTTGTCTATTTCTACTGCCTTTTTAAAGGTGCTCACGTCGAGATTAAAGAAGAATTGTGTAATATCAGAATAGAATACTCCTTCGAGTTCTTTGTACAAACGTGATGCTTCTTTTGCATATTCAACCAACGGGTCACGCTGACCATACGCACGGAGTCCCACACTACGGCGAGATTGGTCCATCAACTCTAGATGTTCCATCCACAATCGATCGAGAGATTGGAGAGCAACACGAGCAAATAACTCAACAAAATCTGCATCTCCTAATTCTGCTCGTTTTTCAGTGAACGATTCTGTGTAATCAGGCATTTGTGGGACAATTTGAGTATTCCACATTTGCTCTATCATCATTATATCACGATGGAGAAGTTTTGACCTACGGGTGTAGAGCACAGTTCGGTGCTTTGCGAGTACGTCATCATAGGACAGAACGTGTTTTCGAGCATCAAAATTGAATCCTTCGATTTTTTCTTGAGCTTTTTCCAGATTGCTCGATATCATACTATGTTGAATAGGCATATCTTCTGGCATTTTGAGCTTTTGCATCAGACTCTTTACCTTGTCAGACCCGAATACACGCATCAAATGATCGTCCAATGAGACATAGAACTGTGTCTCTCCTGGATCTCCCTGGCGACCTGATCGTCCACGTAGCTGATTGTCAATACGGCGTGCTTCATGTCGCTCTGTTCCAATCACGTAGAGTCCGCCCAATTCTCGTATCTCTTCTGCTTCGGCTGGTGTTGCGTCCGCTCCTCCTAGTTTAATGTCAATACCACGACCCGCCATATTGGTTGCAACCGTAACAGAACCACGTTTCCCACCTGATGCGATAACAGCACCTTCGGATTCGTGATTCTTTGCATTCAAACGTACGTGAGGAATTTCTTGCTGATTCAAAAATGCTGACAAAAGCTCGTTTTTCTCTACAGAGACAGTACCGATCAATACTGGTTGACCCTTGCTATGGAGTTCTTTTACTTTTGCTGCGATTGCGCGCCATTTTGCTTTTTCATTCAAGAAAATCAAATCCATATTGTCTTTTCGTTTATTAGGCCGATTGGTTGGAATTGGCAAAACATCCAAATTATATACTTTTTGGAATTCTTCTTCGCTCGTTTTTCCTGTTCCGGTCATTCCCGAGAGCTTTTTGTAGAATTTAAAGTAGTTCTGATACGTTATCGATGCGAGAGTGCGTGTTTCTTGTTTGATTTCTACTCCTTCTTTTGCTTCGACAGCTTGATGCAGACCGTCTGACCAACGGCGACCCTCTTGGGTGCGACCTGTTGATTGGTCAATGATGAGTATCTCTCCGTTACGGACGAGATATTCTCGATCTCTAATGTAGAGTGCTTCTGCACGAACAGCATTTTCCAGATGATGCGCCAGGGCGATATTCGCTGAAGTATAGATATTTTCCACCTTGAGATATGCTTCTGCTTTGTCTAATCCTGCATTTGTCATTTGAATAGCGTGATATTTCTCGTCAACAGTGTAGTCCTCGTCGAGGATCAGTGTACGAGCCAGGTCTGCAAAGGTTTTATAGGTACTGCTCGCTTCGTCTGAGCTCGTAGAGAGTATCAGAGGAACACGCGCCTCATCGATCAAGATCGAGTCAACCTCATCCACGATAGCATATGCATGCCCTCGCTGTGACAACTGAGTAGCAAACTGGACAGTATTATCACGCAAATAATCAAAGCCGAACTGACTATTGGTACCATAGGTTATATCACAAGCATATGCTTCTGTCTTTGAAACAGGACGCAAAAAAGAATGGAGAATCTGATAATCTCCTGTTTCTATGAGTTTTGATTCTTCGTCTTTGTGGTTTGGGTCGAATTCGTATGAAATAAAGTTATCATTGATAATACCTACTCGCATACCGAGCATACTGTAGAGTGGGCCCATCCACTGTGCATCACGAGTCGCCAAATAATCATTTACGGTAACGACGTGGACGCCCGCACTCGTAATAGCATTCAAATATGCTGGCAATGTTGCAACGAGAGTTTTTCCTTCTCCTGTTCGCATTTCTGCCAGATTCCCTGAATGCAGTGCATATCCACCAATAATCTGAACATCAAAATGTCTCATATTGAGAGCTCTCTTTGAAGCTTCACGACAGAGCGCGAATGCTTCCGGTAGAATACTCTCGAGAGATTCTCCTGACGCGTAGCGATCTCGGAATTCTTGGGTTTTTGCTGGAAAATCAGCAGAATCAATATGTTCCATTTGGGATTCTAAGGCATTTACTGCATTGACAATTTTTTGGGCTTTACGTAAAAACGCTGCTGTACGGTCTCCGGTTAGAAATTTCAGGATTGATGACATATACAGACATCTTATCACAACAAAAAAGGAAATCCTAGTGGATAGAGCTAAATTTCATAGTTAAACGAAGTAATAGTTTAGAGCTATTTTGTCAATGGTGAGCAATCTGAATCCGAAAAGTCAAAAGAAACACCCTCTTGTGCCAAGAAAAATAATCAGTTTTTGCAAAAAAACTGATATATTTTTGGAGAAAAGTGGCTCGCATTGCGAGAACACGTGGGTTTTCGTTGACTTTTCGGATTCAGGTTGAACAGTCTAAGCTATTTTTGAGTATACTGGTTCACAGAAACTGTGTGGCGTTTTACTGAGGGCCGCCTTTTACAGAGCTCTTTTGCATAGTTATTTAACCCTGGATAATTGTTTTGCTTCACTTTTTTTATATATCCAGAATCTTTAAATGCTTTTGCCAAGGCGGATTTCATTAGTGTTTGCTTGTTTTTGGTAGTGTTACCCGTCATATAATGCACAGTTTGTAAAAATTGTGTGACAAGAGTTTTTTGACTTGAAACAGACCGTGCTATAAAAAGAGCGTCACAAAAAGAGTCTACCTCTCTTTTTATTTCTATTGGGGTTTTAAGGTTTTGTTGTTTTGGGTTGATTTTAGAAAAAAGAGATCCTCCACCTCCACCTCCACCTCCAGAAGATTGTACAGGAGTTGATGGTGTTATTGGGATTACTCCCAACGCATATGAGCTAGCATGAGAAATCTGAAAACAAAGACTCCCTTGAGACACTCGCGGTTGAATCAGAGCTTCTCGTGTCCAGGATATAGAATCCATACTGCCTTGTATAAAAATTCGTGAAGTATCCAAAGTACCAAATACAGATTCGGCATTTGGTATGCAGATCTCTGGATTCTTTTCTGTGAATGTATAGGGCTCGTTCGGAGTGTGAATCGAAAATGCAATTGTAGGGGTGGTGCCTTGATCAATAGTTGGATTAGGTATTGGTGTTATCGCGCCAAAATCTCCCAAACTAGAGATAGACGTACCGATAGGTATATGAAGCAATGTCGAAACACTATCAAAATCACCTGAAACAAATATCAAATCATCTGTAATAGTGTGGGAATTGAGTGTTATATTTCCGGATGTGAGAGTAGTAACGGGCGCAATGCCTTCGATGAAAATATCGGGTATTGATTTCATTATTGGATACGGTGACGTACGTAAGGATGCTATGTCAGTATAAATAGGCACACTCAAAGAATTAGGAAACGTAGTTCCGGATCGAATACTAATAGAGTCCTTTACGGGTGGGGTGATAGTATGAATAAAAAGTATTTCTTTTTTTGAAGCTACGTTTCCACTATCCATTACAGTAATAGTAATAGTATCTGGTAATACTACAGTAAATGTACATTTTTTCTCTAGTCGTGATACTTTTACACATTCAACCTGTGCGATTGAATCTGGATTCAGTTTTGAGACAACTGTAGGATTTAACTCGCCGAGAGCTATATCATCTCGAACTGTAAAAGAAATATTTTGAGGAATAACAGATAATTCATTACTCGATTCCATTTCTATTTCGGGTGGTTTTGCAATTATAGTATTCAATGTAATTAATGAAGCAGGTGCGTCGATCCTACGACGAGAGATTGGGTTGCTCGACGGAATAATTTCTGGGGAGATAATTCTGATGTCAGATACCTGAGGTCCACTCGTTAATATCGATTGGGTTATTGTTTGGAGGGGTGTGGATTTTGGTGTTATTGATTTTAGTAGTGCAAAAACTCCTGCAACATGAGGCGAGGACATGGATGATCCTGATTTTGAAGCTATTCCAATTCCAGGTATTGTCGAATACACATTGACTCCTGGTGCAAATATACTTGTCAGCCCTCCTACACTAGCGCTAAATGCAACCGTGTCGTTATCTGTGCTATTCGATACGGAAATAACTCCAGAAATACACGCGGGGCCCGACACTCCATTATTAGTACGACGATTCCCTGCTGCTGCAATGGTTGGGACACCTCTATTTTCAAGTCCATGTACAGCAGCTGCCAACCCGGCAGAATCAGATCCCGGGACAGGGCCATAATCATTATCACAATCTTCTGTGTTTGTATAGAGAGTATCGGTACCTAAACTCATATTAATAGCAGCAACAGTAAGGGTGTTGTAGTCTACCAAACGAGCGAGATATTCATATGCTGCGATCAATTCTATATCGGTAGTAAAGAGCGTTGGTGACGCAGGGTCAGAATCATCACGACTGAAAACCTGTATAGCTATAATATTTGCATCTGGGGCTACTCCTCGTATTGTTTTTCCATTATAAGTATACTCTCCAGCGGCAGCGATACCTGCAACGTGGGTCCCATGATCGCAGTGAGCAATCGAGCAAGGGGTCGCAGAGCCTATATCATTTAGATTTGTAGTATCAGTACTTGTTCCATCAGGACAGATTGACACTGCTGTGCCTGAAATATTTGAAAAGCATGCTTCACGAACAATGCGAGATTCCCCTGTTGTAGGATTCAAGAATGCAGGATGATGCGCATCAACGCCGGTATCAATAATAACAATTGATGTACCTATTCCTGTCACCCCCTCTAAACTAGAATTTACAAGATTATTCTGTGACAAGAGAGAGATATTTGGGTCTGATGCTTCTGAGTAATACTTGCGTACTGGTACAGCAGATATTAACTCCCCTCGTGCTATCAAAGAATCAATATTTAATTCTGTAGATTCTATTGCTGCTAGACCTAGTTTTGGATACGTCTCGATTACGGTAATATCATCGAGAGACGTTATGGGTTGATATGTATCGAATTTAACGATATATACGTCTGGAATAATTTCTGACTCTGCATATGCAGAATATGTAAATATTGCCGATAGAATTATTCCTAAGGATATGGTTTTTATGGTTCTTTTCAGCATAGACAATTAAAAGTCTAACCATGTCTCGATTCCCAGTAGACTAAAGAGGCTTGCAACAATAATCCATGCGAGCAAAGCAATTAATGTACCTTTTAATACTGACTTCAAAATACCTTTTGCTTCATTGCGTTTTCCTGGATTAGATCCACTAGTAATGAATAGATATCCAACATAACCAAAACGAAATACAATCAGAATAACTAATATTGTAGTAAAGAACAGGTTCAATATATTTGAAGTCATTTGAATGAGGTGATTAAAGGTACACAATTCTCCATTTGGATCGGGCTTGAAATTGGGGTCTATGGTGCCGTCTGCGAGCTTTCCTCTGTTAGGGTCCCATTTTGTTGGTGTAGCGTAATACTCTAGTATTTCTCTACCTTTTGCATCTTTTTTAATGGAGCCATCTGGGTTGAGTACATAGCGTTTTCTATCTGGTGCATCGATATGACCATTACCATTGATATCCCACCCGCAAGGAACCAGTGGCCCAGTGCTGCCAGTTATGTTGGTTTTTACGCCAGCGCCAGCAGTCATTCCAGAAGTATCAAACAATCCACTAAAAGAAAGTCCCTCTCCAATCCCTTTTGAGGGTAGGGTTGTACTCAAGGTATCCGTATAAAACAATGCCGTGCGCGGTTTTGTTTGGTCACCGATATTTACAACTTCAACAAAGGAGTCTTTTGCCCCTAGATATTCTCGACCATCAGCAGGTATACCATACACTACATATTCGTATTCTTTATCTTTTTCTAATCCTGATATGTCCCAGAATATGTCTTTTGTCTTGTTGTGCTGAGTCATTAGGGTGACATTTGGATCTACCGAATTCATCGCTGCAAATCGTTTTGCAAAATCAGTTTCTAATGATTTGACTCCATATTTCATTCTAAAAACAACATTTTTATTTTGAGTTTTTGCTCTAAACACCAGATGCGCTGATGTTTCTGTGATTTTACTTCCTATTGCAACCCCTTTTGGATCTCGTTCTGTAGGCTCTACATATGACAGAGTAATAGCCGGTACGAGTGCTGTCTCATAACAGGTAACTTGCCTCTTTTCTATTTTGAGACCGGCCGTTTTACATTCAGCTTCGGATTTATAATACTCGCCTTCAACTAGAGGATTGAATGTTTTGTAGTAATACCACCAACCATATGCGTCTTGGTTCGTACTCTGACCCACCCCCTCTACCTTCTCCTCACCATAGAGGAGAGTCTCAGTGAACTCATTTACAAAGTAAAAGAGATCATCAGGTTTTGCATCGATATTGGTATAGATAAAGGAACAGAGAAAGGTATTGGGACTGGGAGTGTCAGTTCCTGGGATAGTACTGGTTGGTACCCTTACCGTCTCGAGGGGATTAGAGAATACAGTGCTGGTTCCATCTACTCTATCGAGATGGAGTTTGAGGTCAGGGAGTTCACGGGTACAGAGTCCTCCGTTTGAAGCTGGATTGATGTTGAGTACATTTGAATTGGTAATGATGTTACTGAGTCTGTCATCGTGTACGAGTACTTGGAATAGGAGTGAGAGTTTTTGAGTTACTGGATCATATTGGGTTTGGTATTGTTTTGTTTTGTCTGGGGTGAGTATTCCTATGGATGTCTGTTGTTCCACTGTAGTGACTGGTGTGTAGGAGAGAAATACCTGTGGGGTCAAGGTGTCGAGGTTACGAACAGTCTGTGGTCCCCAGTAACGATATGGGAGGAGGGATACCCGACCGGTACCTCGGTTTATGCGATAGGAAGTAAAGTCTCTGTCTATGATATCAAAGAGATAGGGTTTATTGATATCTACATCACGGAGAATAACTCGGAATGATTTCCAGATTCCGGGTCCTGTGACAGTACATTCCTCTGTTTGACTGGTTGGTTCTCCGTCTCTGTCGAGTACAGTGAATTCGAGAGGTTTGGTTTGAATGGAGACGGGATCCAGGAGATCGAATACTGTATTCAGGTATACGGTGTCGGTTGAGCGATTAGTATCAAAGGTTTTGGGGATTCCGATTCTGAGATTAGCACAGATAGGGTCTGTATTGGTACCTGTGTTGATCCTCCCTGTTACTGTAAAGTCATTGCGATAACGATAGGAGTTATACCGATCAAACCAGATGGTTACTGATTGGTGACGAGTAATATCATCTATGGGGTACAAGGCAAAATAGTCAGAATAGTACTGACTGATGGATACAGAGAAATCGAGAGAGAACGAGACAAAGAGATTGAGAAATATGTTGAAGTAGTATGACCATACAGGTGGAGCTGATTGCCAGTCTACTGGGTCAGAGGAGTGATCAATATCTGCCCAGTTGGTGAGTTTAATATAGTTTGTTTGAATATTTCTAAAAGGGTTTGGGACATTTTTGAATACATCAGGAAGATTCTCAAAGAGGTTCTTTGGATAGTAGGGTGAATCTGGGGTGAATTCGGTGGTAATACCCTTCCATCCACAAGAGATCTGTTCCCTGGATCCATTTGCATGGGTTATGATGATGATATTATTGTGGAGCCTCGAGATGTCTACTGTATCTCCTGGTTGATATTGCGCGTATCCATTGCAATAGTAATACACAATAGATTTCTGGAATCTGTCGAGCATTATCTCGTATCCTGTTATGAGCTCTGTGTACTTGACCACGTCTCCACGGAGCCTCTCGAGAGTTGCTTCAAAGTCTGTCCCGAGAATATCCGAAGAGTCTCCTCCTGTGTTTGTATCCACAGTACTTGGATTATTGGTTGTTCCTGTGGTTCTCGTACTCCCTTGTCCGAGTAATGTTTTGTAATCATTGTACTGTTTGATCTTTTTCTCTGTTTCCTCTAGTTTACCTTTCATTTCTGTTATCGTTGATTCTATTGTGGTGATACTCTGTTGTGCTGAGGTGAGGTTCTGGTCATCAATAACGAGGTCTGGAATGGTGAGACCTTGGGTGAGAATATTGGGAGTGTTGGTATTCTTTTCTCCTGGGATTATTGTATTGATTATCTTTGGCAAGTATCCAGGTAACCCAGAGACATCAGCAGAACTGGGCAAGAAAAACCGTATGAGTAGAAACGCAAGGAGAAGGAATCCAAGTATGAGAGAGATGATGGTGAGGATGCGGCGGAGCATAGGTATGGTAGTAGTATACACTAACTCGAACGTACAAAATATTCGAATCCACAGAATTGTTTTTTTAGGAAAAGTATCATATTTGTATGTGCTACACTGTATATATATGTTTAGCTTTGATTCACCTTGGTTTGCAATTAGTGTCGGTATGACTGTCGGTGGATTTTTGCCGATGCTGTGGGGTGTGAGCGAGATATCCTTTACTTCACTGATATTCACTACTATAGGTGCATTTGTTGGATTATGGATATACAATAGGAACTCATTATAATGTGTTCAGATAGAGAATCCAGTCACTTGATTTTAGTCTAAGAACCTGTCTTCACAATCTCAACCCGACACAAGTAAGATCTATATTTTATAGCGAAAAATGCCATTAATGAAACAACCTCAGGGCAGGGCCACCGAGGTATCAGGGCTTGAATACGTTTGCAGGCTTTTGAAGTGCCTAGTGTCCTGTTTGAGGTGTAGACGCAGTTCTGCCCAGTCAGAAAATTTTGTAAAACTTATACAGGCAGATAGCAGAGCCGAGGTATTGAGCATGAAAAAGGTGAGAAAATCTGCTGATGATTTTGTGGTAATTTTGTAACCCCCTAGTCCTGTTTCAAGCCTAAATATAGATCATCAGTTTTGAGATTTTACTTTTTATACACTACCTTAAAAAGGTGCTCTTCTACAAGCTTTGCATAACCATCTTTGTTTGGGTGAATCCTGTCTGGTAGCATATAATCTGAGTTCAAAAACACATTTGCCACAAGAAACGGCACTAATGGTAAATTATATTTTTTAGATAGGTCACGATAGACAGCGTCAAATTCTCTTTTATATTGTATACCAGCATTTAATGGTGATTGCATCTCGAGCATGAGTATTTCTGGTTTGGGTTGCCCACTCTGAAGGATTTGGATGGTACTTTCCATGTTTTTTCATTTCCATTACCGAAAGAGCTCTCAGAGCATCATTACCACCAATACCCCAAATAATCATATCTGGATTTTGATCTTTTATAAAGCTAGCACGTTCATTGTTTCCACTGCTTGTTTCACCGCTGACACCAGCGTTAATGACACTCACATCGAGTCCTTTTGCTTTTAGGGCTTCTTCTAGTTGCTGAGGGTAACTCTCATACAAGGGCAACCCATATCCAGCAGTCAAACTGTCTCCAAAAGCAACGATAACATAAGAACCTTTTTCTACAGTATCTGAAGTGACTTCTACGCTTTTTGTTTGGCGTACTAAATACCATGACACTAGTAGTGCCAAACAAACAGATAAAAGTACTGATAAGATTTTAATGCTCTTCATAAGATAATAGTTCACGTAATGGTTTTTTGTCGGTCCTCCACATTATACTGGCAAAAAATAATACAAACAATAGTAAGTCTTGTCCAACGCACGATTACACCCAAACGAAATCCAATTCTAACGCAAAAAGACACCGAAGGTGCCTTTTTGGGTGGAATCCGTATCATAGTAATTTATGACAATAAATATGAACGATGACCACATTGTGAGTATTGCACAACTCAAAGAAATACTCAATCTAACCCGGAGTATTTCCAATGGTTCATGTGATACTCTGGAAAGCAAGTATGAATGGATAGGTCGAACATTGGGTAAGTTCAAATACTTCTCTCTGAAAAAGAAGGAGCGCAGTACCGTCAAAACATATCTCAAGGAGATGACTGGATACAGCGACAGTAGAATCGATAAACTCATCAAGCGCAAGAAAACCCTGGGTACAGTCAAACCGGCGACTCGTACACAAAACAAGTTTGGATCGATATATACTTCTACCGATATCAAGGTACTAGCAGAACTGGCTAATGACTATCATCATCAAAATGGTCACGCCTTGAAGAAGGTCTGTCATGATATGTATCACCTCTATGGTGATGCTAAGTTCAGCAGTCTTTGTAATATCTCAGTAGCTCATATCTACAATCTAAAGAAAACTAATGTCTACAAAACAACAGCTCTGCACTATACAAAAACGAACCCAACGAAGGTCGCAATTGGTGAAAGGCGTAAGCCTGCCCCATGGGGGAAACCAGGCTATGTAAGGGTAGATTCGGTCCACCAGGGTGATTTAGACAAGCAAAAGGGCGTATATCACATCAACATGGTAGATGAAGTAACTCAGATGGAATTCATTGGCTGTGTAGAGAAAATCTCCGAGTATTTCCTAGAGCCACTACTAGAGCAAATGCTAGAGCTATTCCCATTTGTCATTATCAACTTCCATTCAGATAATGGCAGTGAGTACATCAATCATACTGTGGCAGCACTGCTCAACAAACTGATGATAGACCAAACCAAGAGCAGGTCACGTAAAACCAATGACAATGCATTGGTTGAAGGCAAGAATGCTGCGGTAGTACGAAAGATCATGGGCCACGCCCACATCCCGCAGAAACACGCGCCTGTCATCAATCAGTTTTACCGAGACTATATGGATGACTTTATCAATTACCATCGCCCGTGTGCATACCCGACAGATACCGTTGATGCAAGAGGTAAGATCAAGAAAAAGTATGAGACCTACCTCATACCTATTCAAAGACTGCTCTCGCTACCCAAGTGCGAGCAGTACTTCGCTCCTGGTATTACACGAGACATACTGGAAGCAAAGCTCAAGATTCAGAGTCATGCCGCATCAGCATCAGCAATGCGAGCAGCAAAACAGAAATTATTCGCTAGTTTTTCGTCGGAGAAATGATAC
>JANPGR010000031.1:0-8723 GCA_031424015.1 Candidatus Nomurabacteria bacterium | reverse complement strand
GTTTTAATTAACCTCAAATTTTTTAAAATTGTTATTGGGTTTTGTTTTTTATTATTTTCTGTTCCGCAAAACACTACTATTGCCCCGAAACTCGAATTCTTGCCTATACAAAAACAAAACCCTTTTGAAAGGGTATTGTGAGGCTTGGTTAGTATTTCTGAGTGTTTAGAGAGTAGTACAAGTTCCAGGTACGAATGTGTTGATTTGTTTGTAAGTGCGGAGGATCGAGACCAAGATGAGTACACTTCCCAGAATTCCGATTTCTGCACCTGCGAGAGGTAGACCGCTGAGGACTCCACCTAGTACACCTCCGAAAATATTAGTGAGAAACGTAAATCCACAAGCGGTGCAACCACCCCCGAGGGTAGCGATGAGAGATCCAATGAACCCTTTGCGTTCGATGTGACGTTTGCCAGAGGTGTCGGATTCGAGGATGGTGAGTCGATAGATTTCTGTCAACCAGAGCCAAACCCCAAACAGGAATGTGTTCAAATAATTCACGAGCCCACCAGGAAGTCCGTTGTAAACATATACGAGGAAAGACTGCCAAGTGTCCCAACGGAGGAACATTCCAATTGATCGAGGAATATAATCATCAATCAGAGGAAAGGTGGTAAGTACGGTCAATAATGCAGCAAATGCAATCCAGCCTAACAACATCCAAGCTATTGAATATGGATTGGATTTGAGAATGCGAAACGTTGTATTCATATATGCACAGTATATCATAAACAATATATGGTATACTAGTTCGGTAGTGTATAACTAACCACCATTCTCGGGTTGTGTTGTTGTACAGAACTAGTATATGCCTCAATATAAATTTTCATCACCCGAAGAAGAAATAGCATATTTACGCCAGCAATTGAATCAGGCGGAAACGGTACCTCAGGCACCCAAAACTCCTGAGGTTGTTGCCTCGAACCCAGAAAAATCTCGAGAACAATTAGCGAGTCAGATCGTCGCAGCGTACGAAAAAACTCAACCAGAAACAATCCTCCATAGAGAAACAGTATTGAGTCACGAACAAGTCGGAGCAATATCACTGCAACTAGCCCCCGAAGCGCACGATACTCAGATCGAGGCATTGTATGCTGTGATGCTCGACAAGGGAGTCAGGAATACCTTGTCTATCGTCGAGAGGATGGGTAATCCACATTTGGCGGATGATTTTCACAGATTTTTGGTCCAGTATGTATTGGCGGTACAAGGTAATGTGCATGGACTGAAAAAAACGGATGAATTATATCGCGAGATAGACGTCACCCTGTATGAAATTACCTTACCAGAGCCAGACGACGAAGGCAAGAAAAAAGGATTCAAAGAAATGATAGCAACAATGGAGCAAATGCTGTATGGGCTCCAGAGTATAGGAAATTTGGATTCAAAATCTGATCATTGGTATACCCTCGAATTAGCTGTGCCTGCCGACGGGACCCATGCTTCGTTCTATGTATCGGTTCCGAACGTAGGAAAAGATTTGTTCGAAAAGCAGTTGTTCGCATTGTATCCAGAAGCACGCGCAGAAAAAGTAACCAATGATCCTAACATTTTCGGTGAGAGTGGACACATTATGGGTGCATATGCAAAGACTGGATACGAAGAAATGACAATAATGAAAACATGGGACGGATTCGAATCTGATCCTATTGATGTACTAGTACAGGTATTTTCAAAACTTTCTCAAAATGGCGAAGGAGCAATGTTGCAAATCGTGATCAATCCAAATGACGGAGGAAAAGTAAAAGAATTCACAAAGAGTCTAGAGCGACTAAAAAAGGGGGATAGCTGGAAAGAGGTCAGAAAGCCCGACACGGCATGGAATATGGTTCGTGATATAGCACGTGATATAACAGCAAAAGAAAAAACCGGAGACGAGAAAAAATACAAACTCGAAGACGAGATAGCTACAGAACACGTAGCAAAGAAACTAAAAAGCCCTATCATATCGAGCTGTATTCGATTGCTCGTTTCGAGTCAGTCGCAAACACACGCAACGCAAATCCTCCAAGAAATCAAATCAGCATTTGGACAGTTCGCGATACCGTATGCTGGGAGCGTAGATTTTGCTGATATAAAACCTGCTGATATTAATGCTTTTACACATGATGCAATTTATCGTGTAGCAAATCCAAAACATATTTTCCACTTGAATCTCACAGAGGTTGCGACCTTGTTCCATTTCCCGGTGACCATGGAGCGGGCAGCACACCTGAAACGTAAAAATGCATCCACAGCACCAGCTCCGTTCGAAGTTCCTAAATCAGGAGTATTGCTCGGGTATAATACTCATCGAGGAGTGGAAACGCCTATTTACCTGGCAGCAGAGGATCGCATGCGTCACCTGTATGTAATCGGTCAGACTGGAGTGGGAAAGACAGGAATCCTCATGGGTATGATGGCACAGGATATTAAAAATGGAGATGGATTGTGTTTCATCGATCCGCACGGTAGTGATGTGTTGTCAGTATTATCGATGATACCGCCTGAGCGTGTGAAGGACGTGATCTATTTCGACCCATCCTATATGCCACGTCCGATGGGGCTCAATATGATGGAATTCGATCCTAGATTCCCAGAACAGAAATCATTGATTATTGATCAGATGATGCAAATATTCAATCAGTTGTTCGATATGAAAAATGCAGGAGGTCCACTATTCGAACAGTATTTCAAAAATTCTGCATACCTCGTGATGAGTCATCCAGAATCAGGATGTACATTGATGGAGATTTCTCGCGTGATGTCTGACAAGGCTTTTCGTGATATGAAATTGTCTCATTGTGATAGCCCCCTGATCAAAAGTTTCTGGGTCAGTGCAGAAAAGACAAAAGGAGACCAAGGACTCGAAAATTTTGTTCCGTATATTACTTCTAAATTTGACCCACTGTTGTCCAATGAATTTTTGCGCCCCATTGTCGCACAGGAGCATTCGGCACTGAATTTCCGAGAGATCATGGATAACAAAAAGATCTTGCTGGTAAATCTGTCCAAAGGACTCCTGGGTGAATTGAACGCAAACCTACTCGGTATGATACTGGTGGGCAAGATCCAAATGGCAGCATTGTCGCGTGCTGATAATCCTGGACATAAATATGCAGATTTCTATCTGTATATCGATGAATTCCAAAACGTTACCACGCCTGCGATTGCCTCGATCCTGTCCGAAGCTCGCAAGTATCGATTGTCGTTAAATGTTGCTCATCAGTTTATGAAGCAGCTGGATGAGAAGATCAAATCAGCAGTATTGGGTAACGTAGGATCGATGGCGATATTTCGTATCGAGCCTGCTGATGCAGCGGAATTGGAACCCTATTTCAAACCGACATTTGAAAAATCCGATATCATAAAATTGGAAAATAGAAATGCGTATGTAAAGATGCTTGCAGGTGGTTCTCCAATTCCTCCGTTCAATATAAAGACGATCGATTGGACAAAATTCGTAAACAAAGACATGATCGATCCAATCAAGCAATTGTCGTACTTGCGGTATTGTCGCGATAGGGCAGAGGTCGAAGCGGAAATCTTGGCGAAGTATAATTTGTAACAATAAAAAAGCATGAATTCCAGAAAATGGTTTTCATACTTTATTTTCTTGTTCTGCTTATCAATAAGAGAAGCAGTATTGCAATAACTGTCAAAGCTAGTGCAATAGTATTCCCCAGAAATTGCCCGAATATCGACCAGTAGGTCGAAAAGGCAATTAAAAATATACATACTTTCTTCATTTGTTTTTGCTTTTTTGTGAATGTTTAGCTTATCAGAAGCAGGGGTGAATGTCAAAAGTGGGGAGGGCGATCAGAAAGCCGGTTTTGCGAAGCAAAACCGGCTTTCTTTTCTTTTTCTTGTATCTAGTATTGCAGATTATGCGTTCTTTGCCTGGTAGGCTTCTGCTTCTACAATGACGTTGTTCATCATGGTGATTGTCTCTATTGCATAAGTACCCGTTGCTGATTCTGCTGACATCATACATCCCCATGCTCCATCCCATACAGAGTGCGCAATGTCGGATACTTCTGCTCGTAGTGGTGCGGCATTGTCTGCCATAGATTCGAGGAGTTGGGTCGCCATGATGACTGGCTTGTTGTATTTTTTTGCGAATTTGTACATTTCCATTGCAGCTGCAGGAACATACTGGTGTCCGATTTCGACAGCGAGGTCTCCACGAGCGATCATAACTACGTCGGTTGCAGCGATAATACTATCGAGGTGCTCCATACATTCTGCTGTTTCCAATTTTGCTACGATCTGGACCTCTGGATGTCCTGCGTCAGCCAATATCTGTCGCATTTCTGCGATGTCTGCTGCAGTACGTACGAATGACAATGCTGCGTATTCGATGCCGAGTGATAGTCCGAACATCAGGTCGTTTTTATCTTTTTCAGTAATTGCACTCGTCTTTAGGTATGCTCCTGGCAGGTTGACACCTCGGCGAGATTTGATAGTTCCTCCGTAGATTACTTCACAGATCAGACTGTCAGCGGTTTTCTCGCGAACTATGAGGTCTACCTTTCCGTCATCGATCATAATGTGATACCCGACAGATAATTCTTCGACGATTGTTTTGTAGTTGATATAGAGGTGTGTCGCAGTAGAGTCAGCCTCTCCGTATTGTACAGTAATAGTACTACCTGCCACAATGGTTTCTTTGCCGCTCGAGCTCCCTCCGAAATTGGTAGTACGGATTTTGGGTCCACAGAGGTCCATTAATACCTCGACTGCTACGCCGGTTTTCGCGCTCGCAGCACGAATGTTGGCATATTTGAGTCCGTGTTCTGTGTGATCACCATGACTCATATTCATACGACATACGAGACCGCCGAGGGGGATAATAGTTTCCAGAACTTCTGGTTTTTCTGTTGCAGGACCGATGGTCGCTACGATTTTGGTTTTTCTAGTCATATCTGTCCATAGTACTCTGTATCTGATTGATGTCAATCCCTCCTCGTGCTAGTATGAGGATATATGGCATATAGCCCAAAACGCTTGCGATCGCCGAAAATCCGTTACTGGATTGTGACGCTTTTCCCTGAGGTTATCGAGAGTTATACATCCGTTTCTATTATTGGTCGTGCTGTCGGGACGAATTACGTTTCAGTACAGTGCGTCAATCCCCGAGATTTTGCAACTGACAAACACAAAACTGTGGACGACAGACCCTATGGAGGAGGCCCCGGTATGGTGATGACCGCCTTGCCTATACTACAGGCTATCGAATCAATCGCACGTCAAATACGCCGTCGCAAGAATGCAAAGACATTGGTACTACTAACCAGTCCAGGAGGGGAGACAATGACCAATGGATTGGCAGATAATTGGATAGAGGGTGGATACACGGATATTGTTATATTGTGTGGCAGGTACGAAGGTATCGACAGTAGGGTCGCCGAGATAGTACATGCTGTTGCCGTTTCGATCGGGGACTATGTGATGACTGGGGGCGAGCTGGCTGCATTGGTAATGATCGATGTGATTACCCGTCGTATTCCAGGTGTACTGGGCGATAACTTGTCCATTGAAGAATCTCGTGTCAGCAGTCATACAATGTACACGCGGCCTGATATGGTGGAATGGAAGGGGAAACAATACACTGTTCCTGATGTGATCAAAAACGGTAACCATGCAGAAATAGAGAAGTGGAGAAAAAGCTCTGTGGAAAAATAGTAATAATTATCTGTTTTCTATAAAGCAAATAGTTGCATCGTCTGCTTTTACTCTGCCTGGTCCTGTGACTTTTTTATGGAACTCTTCAGCGGAAAGGTTTAGGTAGTCGAGCAAGTTTCCACCATGAGCGGTAAAGTCACTGAAATAGTCAGTAGCTGTGACGAGGAATTGGTCGTCATTTAAAGTAATTGTTTTATGTATGATGTGAGCAGGGTTCTTTGGGGCAATATATCCTCCTCGAGAATCAAGTCCGACACTGTTCGAAAGAGGGGTGTCTGTTGTTTTTGTTAGGGCGTCTTCTCCATACTGCTGCATAATATTTCCAGTATTTTTGTCGATAATATATATAGGTGAATCACCAATGCATAATATTTCATATGCGTTGCCTGATGTTCTCTGTGCCATGCTGAGTGTTGTTTTTATTCCATAGAGCCCCTTTATGCTGGGAATTATATTATAACCCTCATCCGTCATTACTCCTTTTAGCCTGTTTACTATAGCTTGCTGATTTTTAATAAAATATTGTAACCCTACAGAAGATGCAGATTCAGCAATCATACGGCTCCATCGTGCCACTGCTGCAGGATTAAAATCGCCTGCTCCTCCAACACCATCACACACTGAAAAAATAGTGAGATCAGGAGAAACAGAAAAAGCATCTTGTCCACAGGGTTGGTTATTGTTGCTGTTAAAAACAGTGCAGTGGTCACGCTCGAGTGAGTATAGTTTTGTGCCATAATTACCGAGCTCTATGGGTGAAGTTTCTTTTTTAGTCTCCGTCACTTCTAGGATTTTAAGTGTGTCACCAGGATTCACTAGCCTACCCTTTAGGCTAGGTGTTTCTATCTCTTCTATTATTTTAAATGAAGGTTCTTCTAATAGTTTACCTCGTAATTCAGAGCTCATATATATAAAGTGTATACTATTTAATTACTTTGTCGAATACGGAAACAACTCCTGCAATTCACCTGACCAATAGAAATCATAGGCGAGCCCGCCGAATGTGTACGTTTTACCGAGTAGGGTAATAGGCGCTCCGCCTGCTGCTGGATCAGGTTTCGGGATGGATCTATTGTGTCCGAGGTTATACAGAGTTGCGAGGACTTCGGGGCGATTAGAGATGTCGTATCCTGCATTTTTCCATTGTGCTATGAATTGTTTCAGATATAATCCAACATAAAGATACGAATAATAATGATCTTTTTCGTTGGTTATCCTCGCCATACGTGCACTATCGATATCGACACCTTCGGGATAATCCAGGAGGTGTTCGTATTTTGGCCCGATGTAAAAATTGGATTTTGGATTTTTGAGATTTTCTTCGATTCTCTGCGCTGTTTCCGGTTTCATTCCTGCTACGCCAAATGAGAATTTGGACAGATGAGCAAAGAGTTTTAGTGGTTCAAAATAGCTTTTGAATGAGCTACGCGCAGAAGTAAAAAATCGTAATTGTTCCCCAATGATCGGAGCCATCAATATACGTGGACTCATATCGGTGTCATGTGCAGCACGCAAGAGGGCTTCTTTGTCTCCTGAAAATGCGCGACGGAGGACTGACCATTCGCTCGAAGTGAGCCATTCGTAACTGTCAGATTTGAAATCATTTGCAGACTTTTGTTCGGTATAAGAGTCACATTTTGAAAACTTTTCATTCAACGTTTCATCAGTTGTCGCTGCTGCCGCTAATTGGCCTTCTGCGAGTGTCGTATCGTGAGTGTTTATAAAAGACGT
The DNA here is from genome assembly GCA_031424015.1 of Candidatus Nomurabacteria bacterium. Classification (GTDB taxonomy): domain Bacteria; phylum Patescibacteriota; class Minisyncoccia; order Phycocordibacterales; family UBA1006; genus JANPGR01. Next base: position 1,328 of record JANPGR010000031.1, on the reverse strand, counting down.
ATAGATACGGCTACCTGTAGTTGGATACATACGCGAGAGTATGGTGATTTTGCAGAGGGTTTTCTCTGGGGTTGGTTTTTCTGTAGGAGATTGATCTGGTTGCTTTTCTCCTAATTTTGGAATTGCATATTTTTGGAGCTGAGAATGATTGAGCGAAAACAGGGAAGTGCGCGGGTCAATCTGTCCGGGTACAGTGAGGAGTTGGAGCTGTTGTCCTATGAGTACGAGTATCCCGAGTAGTCCAGCAACAGCGCAGATGCGATATGCCCAGAGGAATACCTGTTTGAAAATATGTTGCATATTCCTCTCATCCTATCATTCTGTATCTCGAATAACAAGATGGGGATACACTATAAAACGCTTACTCATAAGCGTTTTATAGTGTATAAATATATTCTATTGAGAATTATTTCAGATTTGCATCAATAATGCTTTTTACAAAAGCATAGGACTGAGCACCATCGATCGTTTCGTATTCTCCATTAGGTAATAGTACTACGGTAAATGGTGTACCGCGTGCTCCTGAGGATTCTGCTTCGGATAGGTCGCGTAACACATCGGATTCGTAAGTGCGATTTTGTAGGCAGGTTGCAAATGCTGTTTGGTCGATCCCGATTGATACTGCTAGGTCGGTCAATGGTTTTGGGTCAAATAGTTCAGTACTACTAGATGATATATCACTGAGTGCAGTATCCACAAAGAGCCAGAATTTGTCATTATTACCGAGGCGTGCGACACACTCTGACGCGATTGCTTCTTCGTCCGCGTGAATGTGTCCAGAGAGTGGTAGGTGTCTGTAGATCCACGCGACTTTTCCTGAGTCGCCGTATTCTGCTATGATTTGTTTCATTGTATTGTGGAATCGAGTACAAAAAGGACAGTCCATATCAGAATATTCAACTAGTTTGATAGGTGCATCTGGATTTCCCATAATGTGATCAGTTCTTGGGTCAACAGGGGAGATTGTGATTGTTGGCTTTGGTTGATCGTTTGCTTCAATAGATTCTGCTGGTTGATTTTTTGGAGCCAAAAGAGAATTGATAGTGTCCGCAGGATTTGTAGGGGCATTTTGGCTGACTACTGTTGGCGAGGTGATTACTAATAAAACACCGACAATAACAACCAAGATAATAACGGTGAGGAGAGTTTTGATGCTCGAATGAGATGTTTGCTTCATATGAGTACTATTCTATCATAGATTCGGCCGATTTGCGAAGCAAATCGGCCGAATACTGTTTATTCTCAATACCTCGTCGGCTCTGCTATCTGCCCAAATATATTTTGAAACAATTTTGCAGTAAATGAATAGAAGACGATCGAGTTTCACA
>JANPGR010000030.1:0-1691 GCA_031424015.1 Candidatus Nomurabacteria bacterium | reverse complement strand
CAAAAACACGCATCACAGCGCTCATCTCAGTGATAGATAACCTTTTGCTCGTATATGTTGCAGAGAGAATATCGCTTTCGATAGACTCTAAATCAATTTTCCAGTTCTCCCCACGACAGAATAGCTCTGTCAGGGTATACTAGAGGTACCTCAAAACAAATCCTCAAATTTTGAAATTCTGCAAAACTCGCATTCTTATGATAATCAAGACGAATGCTCGAACAGTTTCGAATCTCAAAACTTGCGTATTTGTTTTGAAATAACAACTACCACCCATATGAAACCCAACCCTACCGTCACTTTTTATAATGGTGCAGAATTCGTTGCAGGTGCAGAATTCGTATTCCGATCAGGAGAATTGTCAATGTTAATCGACTGCGGATTGATCCAAGGAACCCCAGAACAACAAAAACTCAATTATGACGCATTCCAATACGATCCAAAATCAATCGATATACTTGTAATTACTCACGCCCATATGGATCACGTGGGTCGCGTCCCAAAGATCGTTCGTGCAGGATTCCGCGGACGTATTATATCGACCGAGCCGACTCGCGATATCGGGTACCATATGTTGTATGACGAACTATCTCTGATGAGTCACGAAGCAGCAAAAGGCGGCCCAGAGCCGATGTTCAACGAAGATGACATAGAATTGGCAATGCGTCTGTGGGAGGGATTCGATTATGGCATTGATATTCCACTTTCTGAAGAATTGAAAATCACTTTGCACGATGCAGGGCACATATTGGGCTCTGCTATGGTACTCGTAAACGATGATGATACAGAAATACTCTTTACTGGAGATTTAGGGAATTCTCCTTCTCCTATTTTGCGCGATACAGACGAGACTGTTCGCCCTCACTATTTGATCACCGAGAGCGTCTATGGAGATCGTAATCACGAAACAAAAGTAAACAGAACAGAGCGATTGGAGCAAGTGTATCGAGATAATATCACTCGGAAAGGCGTATTGATTATACCCGCATTTTCCGTAGAGAGAACCCAAGAAATCCTCCTCGAGCTCGATCATTTGATCGAGTCAGGAAAATTACCAAAAGTCCCCGTATTCGTCGATTCTCCATTAGGCATCAAGGTTACAGAGATTTTCCAAAAATATCCTCAGTATATGCGCGAGGAAATCCGCCATGAAATGTTGTCGGATAACGTGTTTACCTTTCCCGGGCTCACGTTTACTCCGAATTCAGAACAATCAAAACAAATCCCCGATGAACCAAACCCAAAGGTAATTATTGCCAGCTCTGGCATGTCGGTGGGTGGGCGAGTCACATTCCACGAGCAGAGGTATCTACCAGATCCAAATAATACATTACTATTCGTAGGATATCAGGCTGCGGGTACATTGGGACGTAAAATCCTAGAAGGCATGAAAACCGTCTATATTATGGGTGTCGAAGTTCCCGTCAGGGCACACATAGAAACCATAACAGGATATTCTGGCCACAAGGATCAGGAACACCTCCTCTCGTTCGCACATACTATTTGTACTCGTACAAAAAAGGTATTCTGTGTACTCGGTGAAGCAGGTTCATCAGCGACATTGGCGCAGAATTTGCGAGATATGCATGGACTGGATGCTTTTGTGCCCGAGAAATCTATTGCGTACGAATTACCACGTGTTGCGGGGGAATAGTGTAGATAGAGTAAAAGCAGAAAGAAAAAGAGAAAAA
>JANPGR010000029.1:0-4464 GCA_031424015.1 Candidatus Nomurabacteria bacterium | reverse complement strand
CCCCCACAAGCATTACCCTCTTTATGATGTATACTATTTTACTCTCTGTATTTCTGTAGTACACTAGATACCTATGAAGAAAACTTCTGCTCAAGGTCTCCATACGTTGTTCCTGCAGTCTACTGGTGTTTCTATCGATACGCGCACTATTCACCCTGGTGATATATTTTTTGCTTTGGTTGCAGAGCGTGATGGTCACGAATATGTCAAAAAGGCTTTGGATGCAGGAGCCAGCTATTGCGTGGTGAGCAAATCAGTCAGAGGGCTCGACACAGAACAGAAATCTCGCCTGATCCGAGTCAATGATACGATGCAGACACTGCGATATCTGGCGCAGTATCACAGGCAGCAATTCACAGGCCCAGTAATCGCAATCGCAGGATCCAATGGCAAAACCACAACAAAAGAGCTCGTCTCTGCAGTGTTACGCAAGAAATATAATGTAACGGCAACAGAATCAAATAATAATAATAGTTTGGGAGTTTCTCTGACACTACTCCAAATTAACCTGAATACTACTCAGATTGCTGTTGTAGAAATAGGCTCTAACCATTCGGGTGAACTCGCACCTTTGTGCGAAATAGTGCAACCAACACACGGTATTGTTACTAGTATCGGCAAGGAACATCTCGAAGGGTTCGGTGACGTACAGGGCGTCATAGATGAAGAATCCGTGCTGTATGAATACCTAGTAAAATCAGATGGGACAGCATTCATCCCGTCGAATTTGCCGGTAGCGGTAAAGAAGCGCGCAGGAAAAAATACAAGAGAAATATCAGCAACAGGTAAACAAGTAAAAATAACAACAATTCATTCCGTTGTCCCTGTACTCGATTTTGATGTTGAGTTTTTACTAACAAAAGAGATCAAAACCATTCGATTCAAAACGTATTTTTCTGGTTCGGTAAATATCCAAAACATCCTCTCTGCATGTGTAATCGGTGTTGAGTTCGGCGTACCTGTGTCGTCTATCCAAAAAGCCGTCTGTAATTACAAACCTACCAATTTCCGTGCAGATGTACGCACATGGCAGGGCCATACCCTCATCCTCGATTGTTATAATGCAAATCCGACGAGTATGGAATTAACTTTGTCTGATATGCGACTGGTTACTGGGCCAAAAGTCCTCATATTAGGTGGAATGCGAGAAATGGGGGAACATGAATTCGCCGAGCATAAAAAACTCTTGAATCTCATACAAACAACAAACCCAACTAGAGTCATACTGATTGGTCCAGAATTCTCTCGACTGGGAAAAGTCATAGCGAAAAAAGGTTGGAATTGGTATACTGATTCAGATATAGCAAGAGAATCATTATCAACAATGAAATTCCCAAAGAAATCACTCATCCTCGCAAAGGGGTCCTATGGTAACAGCGTCTGGAAAGTCTTTGGTCTCGAATACAAAAATCATTATTAAATCACCCCACAAATACCCAAACCATTCTTGCAAGTCTGCAAAACTCGGCATCAATTCATTGTTATCACGATGAATTTCGCCTCAAATAGGTTTCGACTTTTTAGAATTGGTTAGATGTATTTGCGGGGACAGGTTATTAATCCTATTTCATGCTATGAACCCTCTTTTTACTGAAACATTTAAACGCGCTGATGAAATACTCGCTGCTGGTGGAGTAATGTTGTACCCGACTGATACCGTGTGGGGCATCGGTTGTAATCCTATGAATGAGTCATCCTATAATCGTATTTTTTCGATAAAACATCGAGATAGGGAAAAATCTTGTATCCTCCTGGCTCCGAGTTTTGAATTTTTAGAATCGATAGGTATTCATACTCCAGCTGGACTAAGGCAGTATTCAATGGAAAAGCCCACTACTATTATCTACGAACACCGCACTCATATCCTCCCTGGGTATCTCTGTGCCGAGGACGGTAGTGTAGCAATTCGTGTTCCTCACAATGGTTGGGTTTTGGAATTCTTGACCAATTACCCTCAGTTGATCGTCTCGACCAGTGCGAATATTTCTGGAAGACCTACACCTACGCACGCACTCGAATTGGATGCAGAGATTGTCGAGGCTGTCGATTATTGTGTGTCGTTTGATTGTGAAATCGATGCAACCAGGCAATCGTCTCGCATTATCCGCTGGGATAGCGAACGTAATGAGTTTGAAATTATTCGAGGGTGATAAATAGACATAGTCGCCCCAAAACAAATACACCACTTTTGAAATTCTGCAAAACTCGCATTCCGACACCTACCAATTGGAATGCTCAGACAGTTTCGAATTCCAAAAATCGGGTATTTGTTTTGGGGTGACCATGCTTTATTTTTTCCTCATATTTGGTATACTAGTCCTTATACGTATGAAAAAAACAGATCAATCATTACCAAAATCAGTACTCATCAGCCAGAATCGTTATGATGAAATGGTTGCTGAATTGCGTCATCGCACGCACACATTGCGTGCAGAAATAGGCGCACGTGTCGCCGAGGCGCGCGCCCATGGTGATCTGTCAGAAAACGCAGAATATCACACCAGTCGTGACGAACAGGCACAGAATGAGGGTCACATAGCACAACTCGAAGAAATGATAAAATACGCAAAAATTGTAAAAAAGACTAACTCAGATACGATTCAGTTGACTTCTCGTGTTGTTCTACAAAAAGGAGAAGGCGAAGAGGTCGTCTATACTCTCGTCTCTGTTGCAGAGGCGGATATTCGTAATGGGTTATTATCATCCGAATCTCCGATCGGAAAACTCCTCATAGGTAAATCAGCAGGGGACAGTATTACCCATACAACGCCAAATGGTGATGTACAGTATCAGATTCTTCGTGTAGAATAGCACTATATGGCATCACTCGCAGAATTATTCGCTGTTAGAATGGAGAAATTACAGATGTTACAAAATGCAGGAATGGATCCCTATCCTGCTGACTGTCGTCGTACTCATACAGTGGTAACTATTATTGATCAATACGAGACACTAGTACCACTGGAAAATACCGTAGTACTAGCAGGTCGCGTTATGTCGATACGAGGGCAGGGGGCAATACTTTTTGTTACTTTTACTGATGGAACGGCAGAATTCCAAGCAGTGTTAAAGCGTGATTCGATGGATCCAGAGTTGATGGAACTCTTTTTCAATACTATTGATATGGGAGATTTTGTAGAATTCTCTGGGGTACTCTTTACGACTGCTCGTGGCGCTGACAGTATCCTCGTCGCTGATTGGCGAATACTAACGAAATCCTTGGCTCCGCTACCCGACAAATGGTCAGGTCTGACTGATGATGACGAGAGGTACCGCAAGCGCTATTTGGATATCCTTATGAACCCAGAATTACGAGACCTGTTCGAGAAAAAATCACATTTTTGGCGTGCGATGCGTGACTATATGCTCGATGCAGGATTCCTCGAGATCGAAACTCCGACACTAGAAACGACCACAGGTGGTGCCGAAGCGCGCCCGTTTGCAACGCATCACAATGATTACGATATGGATATGTATTTGCGTATTTCGGTAGGAGAATTGTGGCAAAAGCGTCTCATGGCTGCAGGATTCCCACGCACGTTCGAGATAGGTCGTGTGTATAGAAATGAGGGTAGTAGTCCAAACCATTTACAAGAATTCACCAATATTGAATTCTATTGTGCCTATATGGAATACCGCGAAGGAATGCGTTTTGTAGAATCATTATTCAAAACGGTAATTCAAAAGACATTTAGTACGCTACAATTCTCTGTGAGGGGATTCGATATTGATTTGGACCAGACATGGACTGTAATCGAATACGTGCCCTATGTAGAATCAATTACTGGAATCAATGTACTGACCGCGTCATTATCTGAAATAGAAGCGAAGTTGGCTGAACTCGGCGTAAAGTATGATGGGAATAATCGCGAGAGGTTGATGGATACACTCTGGAAATACTGTAGGAAATCTATCTCAGGTCCTGTCTGGTTGATACATCATCCTAAACTCGTTTCTCCATTGTCAAAATCGTGTGTGGACAATCCCGAATACACCCAACGTTGCCAATTGATATTGGCTGGTGCCGAGGCGTGTAATGGATTTTCTGAATTGAACGATCCGCTGGATCAGCGTGCGCGATTCGAATTGCAGAGTCAATTGATTGCGGACGGTGATGACGAGGCGATGATGCCGGATTGGGAATTCGTCGAGATGTTAGAACACGGGATGCCGCCTACCTTTGGATTCGGAGCAGGAGAGAGGTTGTTCTCTCTCCTCTGTGATAAACCTATTCGCGAGACAACACTATTTCCGCTCGTTAGACCAAAGCATTAATTCTCAATACCTCGATGCTCTGCATCGGTCCGAATAAGTTTTACAAACTTTTTCTGACCGGGCAGAACTGCGTCTACGCCTCAAACAGGCTTCAGGTCTTCAAAAGTTATAAAACTTATTCAAGCCCTGATACCTTGTGGCCTTGGCCCGGGGTCCCTTCATTGTAATTGGTGTGATTTTTTGTGAAAA
>JANPGR010000028.1:0-10720 GCA_031424015.1 Candidatus Nomurabacteria bacterium | reverse complement strand
ATAGCAAAGTATGTAAAAGATCAAGGAAAAGAGAAAGAATACATCAAACTCCATGCTGATAGACCAACACTCTTTGACTAAGCCCTACATAATGAAAAACCCTGATACCCCGACAGCTTGGCTGCGGGGTTTTTCATTTGTGCACAGTAATTTTCTGAGCTGGAACACTTTGGAAACTGAGATTTTGCGATGGAAAATGATTTTCACTTCTCGTACTATTCCAGAATTTGCTCAAAGTGGGCTTGTTTGGTAATGATTTCACCAATAATAACTTTCACTATACTGTATTAGAACTATATCATATCTGGGTACTTTTTGCATTTTGGGGTTGACCGATGGTCGACCGTTGGTATATCACTCGAAAACATTTCGTTGATGAAAAAACTACACACCAAATCTTTTCAGTGAAAAACTTGATATGTCTATTTCACTTTTTCCATCTATCGCCATTTGTGCCAAAACCTCACCTATTGCCGCAGAGTGTTTGAATCCATGACCAGAACAAGGTGAGGCGACAATGATTGACTTGTGCTCTGGGTGATTATCAATCACAAAATGTGAATCTGGTGTCACTGTGTACAAGCAAGTTGCTGATTTTATGCATTTTGAATTGAGGTCTGGAAAATATGGGGCTACATAGTTTTCAAACATAGTTTGAGTTTCTTCTTCCGATACCGCACGGTTTATTGTTTCTGGTGTAGTCGTATTATCATATTGTTCTGTTGCGATTTTTATACCACCATGCTGCCCATCGATTGCAGGGAACCCATATATTCCTTGCTTATTTCCTTGAAGTTCCCATATGAAGATTGGGAAGTTTTTTGGACTGAAGTACTCAATTTCTTTCACTGTATCAAACCAATATAAAACCTGCCGACTCACCTTGAAAAACTTTGAGTATTTTTCATTCATCATTTCTGAAAACCATGCACCTGCCGTGATTATAAGTTTTTTTGCTTTGTATTCCCCGATATTTGTTTTCACTGTGACCAAGCCATCCTGTTCTTCAAAACTCTCAACCTTTTCATTTTTATGAATTGATGCCCCATTTTTTTCTGCCAAATCAATTTGAACCTGCACACATTTTTCTGGATAAAGAAAACCTGCTTCGTATTCATAGTATCCAATTTCGTTGTCTTGAACTTTGAATTGCGGAAACCGTTCTCGTATTTGGGAAGCATCCAAAATGTCATGTTTTATTGCATGCTTTTTCGCACTTGCAACGGTATTTTCAAAAAACTCTGGCACATGGTTGACTGCAGTTTTTGCTCCACTTGAAATAATCAAACCACCACATTTTTCAAGTAGCTTTTCACCACTTTGTTTTTCAAGCTCATCCCATATTTCGTATGACCGTAATGATAGCGGTGTATATTGTTCTCCCTCGCCAATTGCCTGTCGAGTGATTCGAGTGTCACCATGAGTTGAGCCGAAATTGTGAGGAGGTGCAAATTGGTCGATGCCAAGAACTTTGCAATTTCTTTTTGCAAGTTGATATACGGTAGCACTTCCCATTGCTCCGAGTCCAAGAACTATAACATTGTAGGTATTTTCTGATTCCATATTGAAATTATATCATTTTTCCACAATTTCCGATAGCTCAATTTCTGTGAAATCCACTACCTTGTGGAATAGGAAAATGCATTTTGAAAAGTGCGATTTTGTGTCACAAAAGTGCAATGAAAAGTGATAAAATACATAGATGGTAGTAGGCACAATGACAACCAAAGTAATACTCAAACGCAAGAACAAAGCATCTGACACACGCATCAACATCATCCTTGATGCAATTTCTCGTGGATATACACAACGAGATGCTTCCAAGCTTGCAGGTATATCAGAAGATACTATTTCACTATGGAAAAAAGATTCAGAATTTTCAGAACAAATGGAACAAAAAGAGATTGAGTACAAGTATTCACTGTTATCTACCATCCATAAGGCAGGAGAACGCTCGTGGCAAGCGTGTGCGTGGATACTTGAGAGAAAGTACAATTCAGAGTATGGGAAACCGAAAGATGATTCAAATCCAAATGAAGAACTGGAACGAAGGCAGAAGCTTATCTTGGAGAAGTTGAATGGCATGTTGCCAGATTAGTCTCCAAGATTGCTATCCAAAAAATCTTTCAAAGCAACCAAATCCTGGGCATCTTTGTCATAGTTGTACGAATTGATACCAATCGACTTTGCAGAAGTTACTGCGTCTGGGCTGTGTTCAAAATATACAACATCTGAAGTAGTGAAATTATATTGTTCAAGTAATGTTTTGAAATAGACTGGGTCTGGTTTGTCTGGATTATGCTTCATAGTGAAAACTGGATACGGCACAGTGTTCAGTCCAAACTGAATCATTTGTTCATCATTGGCATTTGTCACAATAAGCTTTGGGTTTTGATATGTTTCAAGCAAATCAAACATTACTTTGTTCTGTATAAAGTTCCCAATTTCATCTTTTATGATTGATGTATTCACTGCATCGACAAGTATAGTTTTCATATTATTGTAGTGGTGCAAATAATTGCTTGAGTTCTGCATATTTTGCAGGGTCGAGTAATGCTTCGTAAAGGTCTGGGATGATTTCTTTTTCCATAAATGTTTTGTCACGACCAATTTGAAGAAGTTCATCAAAAGTGACTTTCTTCAATTCGATTTTCTCTCCACCATCAAGTGCTTGGTCGGCTACTTTCTTGCAGCCCTTGGCGATAAAGAAATACACAACCCAATCAATTTTCGATGCAGGGTGTTCTGATTTCCATAGAACATATTCAGTTGCTTCATATCCAGTCTCTTCAAGAAACTCACGCTTTGCTGATTCCAAAATATCTTCACCTTCTTCGACACGACCGCCGCATGCGCCAATGAACGGCTCCTTGCCCGGTTGTTCTTGTTCTGTTAGCAGAATACTTCCATCATCAAGTACTGGAAATACTACAACAGTATCTGGTCGCTTGAGTTTTTCAAAAGTCTTTGTTGTGCCATCGTACATGGGTTGTTCCCATTGGTATGTGTCAAACATTTTGCCTTTGAAAACACACTGTGCGTATTCTGGTATTGGTTGTTTTGATTTTGGTCTGGAGATATTCATATAGAAAACATTTTATCATTTTTTTTGCCAAAAAAGATATTGGCATTGTTTGCTTTGTGTATATTATTTTATCGACAAAAATGATAAAATAGAAACATGGAAAACTCGGTTTCCTCACAATTACTTTCTCTCGTGAACTTCATGAAATTTTTTCACTTGTATTCAAGGTACTAGATGTCAAAACATGCGAAATCTACACTCAAATTTGGAGAGGATTTTGGTGACCCGAAAATACTCAAACTCGCCAAAGAAGACTTCTTGAAGAAAGAGCAAGACTACCAAAATCATGAAGCTCCATACACACCAGAGTCTGGTGACAAAATAGCCACAGGCAAAGAAACATCTCCTCATGGTGGAATATATGCTTTTCGAGATGAAAACACGCCAGAAGCCAATTCAGACGGCTTACAGATAGAAATAACAGCTTCAACCAAGAAGCTCGCTGACTTTCTGGGCAAAGATTATGTGGTAGATATTTCACCCGAGTTTCTTTTCGTTATTTTCCCCGACCTGACATTTCAAATTGCGATACAATTTCTGATGGATATTCCATGGGAGGAAGTGCGGGCGGAACTTCAAGAAGTAGGATTGCTTGATAAAGATATTGCTCACCTTTCTGGCGAAGCAGTGTCGCTCGATGAATTGCGAAAGAAACTGAAAGACACCACGAGTACTGATGGCATGCTCATAGAATTACGCAAAAAGTTTTATGGTATTGCGTATGTGATAAATGAAAGTTTTCAAAACAAAATAAACAGCTATGAAAAATAACATCAAAGAAAAACCAAAAACTTGTGTTATCTATTGTCGTGTTTCGAGTACAAAGCAAGCACAAGATGGTGATAGTCTCGAAAAACAAGCGATGCTTTGCAGAAAGTACGCAGCACAGAAAGGTCTGAAAGTTTTATGCGAGCCATTCCAAGAAGCATACACAGGTCGAGCAGACAGTAGACCAAAACTCGATGAAATGGTTGGATATTTGCTTCGCAATAAAGGCAAAGTTGGATATGTGATTGTCTTTGACATCAGTCGCCTTACTCGAGGTGGCTCAAGTTCGTATACAACCATCACTGATAACATCAGAAGTCTTGGAGTAGAAGTTCGTGATACATACGGAATTATTCAGGAAGAAATAAATACAATGGAAGAGTACGGGGACTTGGCAGATAATTATAAATTTGCAAGAAAACGCCCAAGCAAAATACCTGAACAGATGATGTATGAATCAAAGCGAGACCAAATCGATGAACAACTCGTTCGACTCATTGGAAGGCAAATTGATTTGACCAAAGCTGGATACTGGATTGGTATATATCCATACGGGTTCATAACTTTGAAGCAACGAGAAACAAACGGTGAAGGCAAAAAGAGAACCATCCTTGTGCCGAAACCAGATGAAGCACCGCATGTGAAAGAGATTTTTCGCCTTCGTGCAGAGGGCATACTTTCTGATGCTGAAATCGTCAAAAAGATAAATGCTATGGGGTACAAATCTCGCCCAAGAATAAAGAGAGACAAAGATGGAGTCTATGCAATTGGCAAGATGGGGCAAAAATCTCTCACAGAAAAACAAATGGAAATATATATTCAGAACCCAACATACGCAGGCGTTATCTGCAAGAAATGGACACACTTTCTACCAATCAAAGCAATGTTTGATGGGCTTGTAGATGTAGAAACTTGGAACAAAGCAAACAGAGGGCGGATATATTTGAAACAAAATGAAGATAGCACATTTCAGTTGTTGAGAAATTACGATGAGAAGAAGCGATTCAAAACAAAGGTGAGCATAGAATATCCATACAAACATGTCATCATGTGTCCTCTTTGTGGTGACCCATTTTGGGCAAGTGGCTCAAAAGGCAAAGGAGGAGACCACTTCCCGTCATATCACTGCTCGGGCGAGAGATTTGGAAAACCAAAACATGCACGCTACGGCGTATCACAAGTGGACTTCAACAAGGTTGTTGAGGATTTTGTGAATAAACTTTCTTTCACCAAGGAATATCACGATGCTTTCGAGTTTATTATCAAAGATGTGTACAGGAAGCAACACAAAAATCAGATAAGTATTTCTCAAGAGCGTGCTGAAAATGTGAAGGAGAAGAAAATCAGACTGCAAACACTTTACGAAAAACTTGAGCGTGCTACAAGCGAAGTGGTTGAGAGGAAGCTCGAGGGAGATATTGAAAAGTTGGATGAAGAAATAAAGCAAGACGAAGAACATCGCAATAAGTCTGAAGCTACAGAGCATGATTTTGCTTCGTACATGAAGCATGCTCGGTTCTTACTAGAACACCCCGGTGAAATCCTTTTGAAACCAAGGAAAAAAGAAGACCAACAAGCTATTTGGGGTCTTGTATTTGATGAGCTACCAACCCATGAAGAATTGAAGACTGGAACACCAAAATTATCCTTATGTTTCAAGCAAAAAGACACCATTGAAGGTGTCTTTGATAGCGTTGTGCGCGATGAGGGACTCGAACCCCCGACCTTTTCAGTGTAAATGAATTGCTCTACCAACTGAGCTAATCGCGCAAAATCGAACTGGGAATAGTATACCAGTAAACTCTTGCAGAATCAAGAGCTTTCGTGTAGTCTATGAGTAGGGTTTTGTGGGTTTTGCCGTAGGCAAAACCCAAGTAAAATCAAAAAATGCTCCTGTAGTTCAATGGACAGAACTGCGGACTTCTAAGCCGTTAATGTTGGTTCGATTCCAACCAGGAGCACATCACCTCTATGAATATCAACACACCAGAACCAAAGCTGATCTCAACAGCAGGATTACCCATTGCTGTCATCTATGAATGCGATGAGTATTTGATTATCAATAAACCTGCAGGACTAATGACTCATCCGGATGGAAAACCTACCGAAAAGCAAACTTTGTCAGAGATTTTGGCTGTAGCCTATCCAGAACTGGTCGGAGTCGGAGAGAGCCAGACATTCTATGTGAATGATACCCCTGTCGAGGTTGCCAGGCCCGGGATCGTACACAGACTCGATACTGACACATCAGGAGTTATGGTAATCGCGCGTACCCAGTCGATGCACGAGCATCTGAAATCTCAATTTGCAGACCATACTACGATCCAAAAGGAATACCGAGCAATTGTCTACGGCAAACCAAATCCAGTGCGCGGACAGGTGTCATTGCCGATCGGCAGGTCCCAAGGGGACGAGGCGAAATGGGCCACAGGAGCCAGAGCAAAAGACCCAAAGAGGGATGCAGTAACGTATTACGAAGGTATCGGAACGATTTTGCTGAACAAGGTTGAATCGAATCCTCTCGAATACACTCTCGTTCGAGCAATGCCAAAAACAGGTCGCACGCATCAGATTCGCGTGCATATGGCTTCGCTGGGGACGCCCCTCCTGATGGATACGCTCTATGCCGGTCAGAGATGTTTTAAAATTCCGAGCCTCGGATTCCGTCGTCAGGCACTCCATGCATATTCTCTGTCTTTTCTCGATCTGACAGGTGTTCGCGTTATCTGTACTGCGCCCTATCCAGCAGATTTTGCGAGCACTCTGGAGCAGGTTGTGTATACGCAGAGTATATTTAGATAATCACATTGTTAATACCTATTTCATTCCGATGTCTATAATTTGTTCATTATTTTGAATTCGAGAATACAGACTAAAACACGAACAAACCCAAACCTTCTTTTGAAGAACGGCAACAGATATAGATTTTCTTACTGTTGCTGTTTTTTTTGTACCAAATTGCATATTATTACATGTGAACTATATATAACAATCCGTAATTCACACTATATCTGTAGCTATGATACTAATAGTGGTATACTAAAAATATATGACACAACAACCAACAACCTTGAATGAATGGACACATCTAGCACGACAGCAGGGCAGGGCAATACCGCATTTCAACATCTCTACAATCGATATGTTGCACGCGGTTGTCGATGCGCTGACAGAGGCAACAAAATCCTCAGGACAAATTATTCCCCTGTGTATCGGCTGTGCCGAAGGCGAGCGTGACTGGATGGGAGAGAGCACGGCTGTCGAATTGGTACGCAGTATAGCGCACAGTACGCGGTTGCCAATATTTGTAAATGCAGATCACACTTACAGTGTACAGAGGGCGAAATCTGCTATTGATGCAGGGTATGACAGCGTTGTGGTAGATTTTGCAGAAAAATCCTACGAGGAAAATGTAGCTGCGATTCGCGAAGTAGTCGCATACAGAAATGAAAAAAATTCATCCTGTTTGATCGAGGCAGAATTGGGATTCATCGGATCTGGGTCACAGATCAAGGATGCTGTTCCAGAGGGTGTATCGGAGGCGACGATGACGCAGCCAGATCAGGCTGTAGAATTCATCACAGCGACCGGTGCGGACATGTTGGCGCCGTCGGTCGGCAATGTACACGGCTTGATCAAATCCGGCAAACCACGCCTGCATCCTACTCGTGTGGCGGATATTGCTGGCAGTATTCCAGATGTACCTCTCGTGCTACATGGAGGGTCTGGATCGACCAACGAGGATTTTCTCGCGGTGATTGATGCTGGAATATCGATGATTCATATTTCCAGCGAACTGCGCAATGCATACAAAATAGCGATCGTGCAATCGGTGAATGCCAGTAGTGAATTGGCACCATACAAATATTTGAAACCTGGGTACGAGGCAGTGTATGCGGTTGCGCTGGACAGAATCAAACTGTTTTGGAAGATTTCATAAAAAAGCCTGATAGATAAGAATCCTGAGTTACACTTTTTAGTGGAGAAATATATAATAATCGAACAAAGAAAAAATTCAAGTCATTTTAGGAAACACAAGTACAATATGAATATAAAACCAAATCTAAATCAAATACCAAATTTTACCGGAGACATCGAAACCTCAGATCAGATGCTGGATCGCTACAGTAGCGATGCGAGTATCTGTGCTGTACGACCACAGATGGTGGTATTTCCTCGGAATCCACAGGATATTCAATCCCTCGTGCGCCATGTCGCATCAGAGCAGGAACATAATCCTAATATTTCTGTGGCGGCTCGATCCAGAGGGACGTGTATGTCCGGAGGTTCACTCAATGAATCCATTATTATGGATACGGCTCGATATATGAATCACGTGAGCCCTGTTGTTATTACTACAGCAGATGATCGAGAGGTCGATACTATTACCTCGGAACCAGGTGCATTTTATAGAGATTTTGAAACCATAACCAATGCTCAGAACCTAGAAATGCCCGTATATCCAGCCAGCAAAGGCATCGCAGGAATCGGCGGAATGTTCGGTAATAATTGTGGAGGAGAAAAATCTCTGAAATACGGCAAAGCAGCAAATTGGGTTGTCGAAACAAAACACGTATTTGCCGATGGAAATGAGTATACAGTAAAGCCTCTATCCACTGCTGAGCTCAACGATAAAACTTCGTCAGATTCATACGAAGGAAAATTGTACAGGGAATTACAAAACTTGATCAGAGATAATTATGCACTCATCCAATCACAAAAACCAAAAGTATCTAAAAATTCAGCAGGATATTATCTGTGGAATGTTTGGAATCGAGAGACGGGAATATTTGATCTGAATCAAATCCTCTGTGGATCACAGGGAACACTCGGTATGATGACGAGCGTTACGTGGAGATTGAATCCAGTTGAACCTGCAGCAAAAATGATCGTTGTTATGTTGCCCGAATTGACGCATTTGGGTGATATTGTGAATACGTTGCTGCAATACGGTCCTAGTAGTATTGAATCCTATGATGATCACTCAATGAAATTGGCGGTAAAATTCTTTCCTGATTTTATCAAACAGCTGGGGGTAGTAGGCGCTGTTAAACTCGGTTGGCAATTCATTCCAGAATTGAAAATGATGATACGAGGTGGAATGCCAAAATTGATCATCGTCGCAGAATTCGTCGGCAAAACGGATACAGAAATAGATGAGGTATTGATACCTGCATTCAATGCTGTGCGTAACTATAGTTACCAGACACATATCCCAGCAACAGATGCCGAAGAAATGAAATACTGGCAAATTCGCCGAGAATCATTCAATCTCCTCAGAAAACATTTATCGGGCAAACGTACTGCGCCTTGTATCGACGATATTTGTGTGGATCCTGCATGTCTGCCTGAATTCTTGCCACGATTGAATGTAATATTAAATGAATATCATTTGACCTATACGATAGCAGGACATGCTGGTAATGGGAATTTCCATATTATTCCACTGATGGATTTTCGTAGCCCAAAAACTCGTGAGGTCATCCTCGAAATATCTGACAAGGTATATACCCTGGTCCGAGAATACGGAGGCAGTATTACTGCAGAGCATAATGACGGAATAATTCGTACGCCCTATTTGCATTATATGTTTTCGCCAGAGATGCTGGAATTGTTCCAAAAAGTAAAAAACATTTTTGACCCACAGAATATATTCAATCCAGGGAAAAAAGTAGGAGGGAGTATTGAATACTTGAAAAACCACATTAAAAAAGAGTAATATAAAGTCTACTATCTTTTCTTGATATTTACTAAACACAAAACCCATATGCTGGACTAGGGTCGCATACAGGTTTTGTTTTGCTAATGTGCCATTGGTGAGACTCGGTCACCCGACATAGTTCCTCGATGCTCGGACTTCGCCTCCATTGCATTCCGGCTACGCTCGCATTCGGAAATTGTCGCTTGACCACTGATTCGAGTATTCCTTCGCCACGTATCAAATACAAAACCCATATGCTGGACTAGGGTCGCATACAGGTTTTGTTTTGCTAATGTGCCGAAGGAGAGACTCGAACTCTCACAGATTTCTCTACACGATTTTGAGTCGTGCGTGTCTACCATTCCACCACTTCGGCTGACCGTCATCCCAGACCCAAAAAATAATGAGTGAGGTACGAACGAATATATTTTTTGGAAATGATCTGGGATCCAGTATTCCAAAAACAGTTGTCTCTATCAATCAAAGCAGTTTGATTGATGTGGGCACAGAGAGACTCGGTCACGGTCGTATGTTGTCTCGATACTCGCTTTGCTCGTATTCGACAACTACTCTTCGACCCTAGCTTTGCGACTTTTGTTCGCTTTGAAGGCTCACAAAACATCGCGGAACCTGTCCTGAACTAGATTCAGGAGCTTTCTCGTCTCCACAAACTCAAATTGTTGAGTTTGTGTGGGCACAGAGAGACTCGAACTCTCAAGTCTTGCGACACTAGTTCCTAAGACTAGCGCGTATACCAATTCCGCCATGTGCCCAATATCATATTGCTATGACTGAGTCCAGTATAGCAGATATTTTTTACTATTCCAGTGGTTGGTATTTCTCCTGCTGATAGGCGAAGTGTCTCCTCCCCCTGGTGTAGGGGGAGGTCGGGAGGGAGTAATGGGACAAGTACACCCTTGAAAGACCCCTCCCCGGCCCTCCCCTTCGAGGGGAGGGCCCCCTGCTACTCCGCAAAACGGCTTTTCTAGTATTTCTCCAAAAAAAATCAAAAATGGGGATAACTTTGCTCTGTAGAAAACCACCAACTTTTGATATAATAGACTCATATGAAAACCTCCAAATCACCCAACACGGTGGCTAAGGTAGCATACTATCTAGCCCAACAATCACTACCGGTATACACGCATCAGTTTTCCCCCAAAGTA
>JANPGR010000027.1:0-7438 GCA_031424015.1 Candidatus Nomurabacteria bacterium | reverse complement strand
GTGAGTTTTCCTCACCAGTCCACCCTACCCCAGAGTCCTATTCCACCAACAAAAAAAACACCATATTCTTTTACCTTCTTCATACATTATATATGTGCGAACATTACGCGAAAGTTTCAAATAATAGGTGTTTTACTGCCGACTGTAATCTGTTTATTATTCAGATGTACAGTGCGGTCCAAAGACCGCTTTGCAGATTCTTTTCTTTGTTCCCGCAGGAACAAAAAAGAGAATGTCAGCCATGACGTGATACATGCCATGACTCATTTTTAAAATAAAAATCATTTTATTAAATTTTCCTCTACTCTACCCCCCCACGAAAAAAGTCAAGCACAAAATAATTCTACCCTATTGCTGTATAGGTTTTCAAAACACACGCTATGTTGTCATTGCGGCCTCCGAGCCGCAACTCAGGAGTATACATAGATTTGAAACTAGAGGCTGTATCTATGGGCTTTGCATTCGTCCCGCAAGGGGATACATTTCAATAAAAATATAGTCGCATTATTATGCTCCTTATTTTCGTCATCCCAGCTCGGAGGCTGGGAAGACGACTGCGTCGTCTGGTATTTAAATTATTGCTGTACAGATTCTAGAAAACAAAATGTATTGTCATTCCTGCGCAGGCAGGGATATCGGGTAGGTAAAGATTTGAAATTAGAGATGGATCCCCCCGGGTTCGCTAAAAATATCTTCCCGTTGGTCAGTATTTTACTGCGCCCCAGGATGACAAATGACTAATACTCAAACAACCGATCAAAATAGATTTTGATTTCATTTTCTGCTTCGGTCATATCCTCAGATGCGTGGATAATATTGTGCAGGACGCGATGTTCGTGATTTGCAAGGGCGGGTGAATCATTCGAATAATCCCCTCGCAGCGTCCCCATTTCTGCACGATAGGGCATCGTGTCACCGACGATTTTTCTGACGATTGATATTGCATGCGGACCCTGGATCGCTATTTTTACCATTGGTGCTGAAGTCAGAAATTCAATCAACCATCCGTGGACCATTCCGCCGATTTCAACCAGATTCTCTGTACCAAAATCAGAAGCCAAATCCCAACCCACCTCTCGATAGGAACTCTCTGTCTTTCCTCCAAAACGAGCGAATAATGCATCACTCTTTGGGTACTGTTTCATCACCATTTCTGGAGTGTTCTGAAACATCTCGAGGGCAATAATTTTCAAATCTCTTTGCTCGAACCGTTTGATAATCTCTCCGATCAAACCTTTTTTCACGGCATCCGGTTTTATAATTACACACGTTTTTTCGAGAGCGATATTCATAGAGGTGAAATAATGTTATAGTTACAATAGTATTACGACTACAGAGAGTATACGACTAAATTTCTGGATGTCCTAATTCACAGATTTTTCAAAAATACACTCATTCTCATGGGACTGCTGTGTTATCTGGAAAAAACCTATCGGAAGCGATAACTCTGATATGTATTATGTTGACAAAAGGTTATCTATCGCTGAGATGAGCGCTATGATGCGTGTTTTTGCAAGGTAACACAGAATCCCTATCTAAAACAGATACTCAAATCTTGACTAATACAAAGCAGTCAACATGCTATACAAATACAATATATATGTATAAAAATTTGCAAATGTGACAGTTTTCGTGTACGTTACAGAGATATGCGCACACTCGTCATTGTAGAGTCTCCTAGTAAAATAAAGTCCGTCGGCAAATATTTAGGTCCAGGATATACCGTAATGGCATCTGTCGGACATATTCGCGACCTCCCAAAACAGAACAAAAACGCAATTGATATCGATCACGATTTTACTCCGATGTACGAGGTTTCCCTGGGCAAACATCGCGTGGTTGATGACCTGATCGCAGCAGCAAAGAAATCTGACGAAATCCTCCTCGCGCCCGACCCCGACCGCGAGGGTGAGGCGATCGCCTGGCACATCGCCGAAGTCCTGACAACAGGAATGACAAAGAAATCCACCCCAATAAAACGCATAACATTCAACGAAATTACCGAATCAGCAGTGCAAAAAGCCGTCAAAAATCCCAGAGAAATAGACCAGAATTTGCGAAAAGCCCAAGAGGCTCGCCGAGTTCTGGACCGTCTGATGGGATATGACCTGTCTGGCCTCATCTGGAAAAAGGTCCGCTATGGACTGTCTGCTGGACGCGTACAGTCCCCTGCTCTTCGAATCCTCATGGAACGCGAACGTGAAATCCGTGCGTTTATTCCTGAATGGTACGGGCTCCTGCATGCGGATACTCATCATTCTCGTGATGCAATCCGCCTCAGCTGTACGACAGAATTTTCAGACAAGGAGATCTGGTCAGATGTAGCAATTGCAGGCAGATCTCACACTTGGACCGTTTCTGCGGTAAAGGTATCCAGCGCAGAGCGACTACCCAAACCACCATTCACCACATCCACATTACAACAGGCTGCTTCGAGTCGCCTAGGATTCTCTCCGCGTCGCACGATGCAAGCAGCACAGAAACTGTACGAACAGGGCCACATCAGCTATATGCGTACCGACAGTACTAACCTCTCGAGTCAGGCACAGGCTGATATCCTATCCTATATTACGAACGAAGTCGGCAACAAATATGTAGCAAAAAGGAGTTACGCAACCAAATCCAAAAACGCCCAAGAAGCCCACGAGGCAATCCGTCCGACGTCTTGCAAAAAAACCTCGGCAGGGCTGAATCCTGATGAGTATTCTCTGTACCAAATGATCTGGTCTCGTGCAATAGCGAGTCAGATGATCGCAGCAGAAATCGAGAAAACCAGTATACAATCAGTGTTGCCTTGTGGCGGGACTGAATACATTTTCAGCGCGAATGGTCATCGTATCATCGAAGCAGGCTGGATGCGTATCGACACGGCAGCACGAGGCGAAGACGTAGAACTACCACAGGTCACATCAGGCGACGTGCTGAAACTGGATGAACTCGTGAGCGAAGAAAAATATACAACCCCACCCAACAGATACAGCGAAGCAGGATTGATCAAAGAATTAGAAAAACGAGGAATTGGTAGACCTTCGACCTATGCATCGACAATCGAAACACTAGTCGAGAGAAATTATGTAGAGAGGGTTGGACGCACACTGACACCGACTGATACAGGTGATGTTGTTTCGAGTTTTCTCGAACAGCATTTCGGGGAGTATATTTCTGATTCATTTACTGCGGATATGGAAACGGAATTAGACGAAATAGCAGAAGGAACAAAAGAATACGCAAAGGTGCTGAGCCACTGGTATTGGCCCCTCCACACTGCAGTCGAGAAAAAGGATCAGGAACTCGCAAAAGCAACCGACCTCGGAGATGCAGATGTGCAGCATATATGCCCCGATTGTGGCAGTCCGATGAAAATCAAACTCGGCCGTGGAGGAAAATTCTTGTCTTGCTCTCGATATCCTGATTGTAATGGTGCACTGACTCTGGACGGGACAGCAATCCGAGAACAAACCCCTATCGGAATCGACCCAACATCAGGATTGCCTATTTATGTATTGTCTGGTAAATTTGGACCCTATGTCCAACTCGGCAGTGTCATCGAACGCGAAGTAAAAACCACACTCAAAAACGGAAAAGAAAAAATAAAAATTGAAAAAGAAAATCCAAAGAGGGCGAGCCTCGCACCCAAAATGAAGCCCGAAGACGTCACGCTCGAAACAGCCCTGCACCTGTTGGCACTACCACGAGATCTCGGCACAGACCCAGAGTCAGGCAAACCTGTAATCGCGAATACCGGTCGATTCGGACCCTACGTCGGACGTGAACGTGAATTCCGATCGCTCAAAGGTGCTGATGACCCGTATACGGTCACGCTCGAGCGAGCACTGGAATTGATCAATACTCCAAAAGCCTTGCCACGTGGCACCTCAGCGATGCGCGAAGTAGGCGTCAATCCAAAAACGAAAAAAATGATTTCGATCTATCAAGACAAAAAAGGCGTATTCAAAAAAATAGGCCTCCGCAGAGTGTACCTGCAAACGACAAAACCATTTGATGATATTACTCTGGAGGATGCGGTCTAAATTGTAAATTAGAATTCTTTCAAAACACTGAGAAAACCTATCCGCAATCGACAACACCAGTGGTGAGATCTTGCTCATAAAGGGCTGTGGTCGACGAGGATGAGAGCTATGACTCGTGTTTTGGAAGGTTTTGAAAGAAGTCTATTGATAGGGCACTATGATTTTGCCGGTTTTGCCTCCGGCAAAACCGGCAAAAAAAACCTAGCAAACAGTTTTGTGTTTCTCGTGAGAATCTACAAACCACTCACCCATTCTTTATACTCAAGCGTTAAAAGATCGGCCTCTACACCCTCCTCAAACAGTACAGAAGGATTTGATGCTTTATATTCTTTTACAGGGTCTAAAAAGCTTTGATCTGGATTATTTTTAAATCTTTCTACTTTATAAATATAAGCAACTGTCTTATTTAGAATTAATCCCTTATCTTCTTTAGAAAACTCAATAACCGCTGGAATAAAACTCTTTATATCTGGCAAAAACATACAATTAACATGGCTCTGCCTAAAATTACTAGACAAGAAAGGATAAATAGTGCCACTCTTAAGAGACTCTAATGGGAAATGTTGAATTGCCAAGCTAATATAGTCAGCAATACTATTTTTTTTCTCTAATTTACTACCAAGATTTTCACATGCTTGTTCAAACACAGGAAACAACACAGGATTAATTTTTCTACCAAGTAAAATATTACCAATATTTTCTATATCATTTGGTTCTTCTACAAGTCTCTGTAAAAGAGACCTATCCTCTTCATGGCGAATTCTTTTATAAAACTCACCACTCTTATCATTTAAAAAATCTTCTATTTCTTTCTTTAGCTCTTCTACCTTATTACGTTCTTCTGATGCTGTTTTTATGGACTCCTTGCAGGACTCCGATGATGCTAAGGCTAAACCCTCTACTCTTTTAAACTCTTCTGATGTTTTTGACATCACTTTTTTTGCGGAATCTATAGCTTCTTTCATGGATAGAATGCGCTTATATCTACTCTCTATAAAAACACCTAAAACAACCAAGAGTCCTGCCAAAATAGCATCAGACCAAAGCTTTATATTCTTTGACTCTTCATATAATTTATCATAAACACCTTCTCTCAAAAAAACTCTCTCTGTTAAGAGGTCCACTTTTTGATCTAATTCTTTATACTCTAACCTTGTTGCAAAAGCAAACATTGGCAGTAAAAAGATTACACAAATAAATATTTTTATCTTGTTCATACTCTATATAATACACAGAAATTTTCAAAAACAAAACACAGTCATTGTAGCTGTGTTTTGTCTTTATATATTTATTTCTTTGTCTTTGCTTTTGCACGATCTGATTCGTTGAGATATTGCTTTCGGAGGCGGATAGACTTTGGTGTGATTTCGAGGAGTTCGTCATCTTTCATTTGTTCCATACCGCGTTCGATAGAGAGTGTGTATGGCGGTACGAGGGTGATAGCATCATCATTCCCCGAAGAACGCACATTGGACAAGTTCTTTCCCTTTACTGGGTTTACTGACATTTCCTCTCCTTTGCTCGTGTTCCCTATTACCATTCCTTCGTATACAGGCTCCGCGTGACCGATATAGAGCACTCCACGATCTTGCAAATTCCACAGTGCATATCCTGATGACGCTCCTGCGATCATTGATATCATTGATCCTGTTTCGTGTTTCTTTATCTCGCCTACGTGATCACGGAATTCTACGAATCGAGCAGCCAATATCCCGAGACCTTTGGTCAGGATAGTAAACTGTCCACGATATCCGATCAGCCCACGAGTAGGGATTTCAAATATCAGTCGAGTAGTCCCGTCGCGTTCTGTCATATTGGTCAAGAGCCCCTTGCGGCGGTTGAGGGTATCGATAACGCTACCAGAGAATTCTGTAGGTACGTCTACGGTGACTTCTTCGAATGGTTCTGTCTTGTTGCCATTTGCATCCACATGGATGATAGCCTGAGGTTGCGAGATAGCCAATTCGAATCCTTCACGTCGCATCATTTCGAGTAATACAGCAATGTGTAATTCCCCACGACCACAGAGTGTCCCAGTACCATCATCGTGAAAATCAACACGCATTCCTACGTTTGTTTCTAGCTCTCGCATCAGACGTTCGCGGATTTGGCGACCTGTTACAAATTTGCCCTCCTTGCCGGCAAATGGTGAATCATTCGCCATAATACTCATCGAGATGGTTGGTTCGTCTACATCGATCGTGTGCATAAACTCTGTTGATGGATCCATTGCGATTGTCTCGCCGATATATGCATCTGCTATTCCAGCGACGATACCGATATCTCCTGCTGTCAGTTCTGAGACTTCTTCGCGTTTTGTTCCCATAAAGCTAAAGAGTTTGGTAACGCGCACAGAACGATACGGGCTATCACTGCGACCAACGAGCATTGTTGCTCCGTCTTTTAGGGTTCCTTTGTATACACGCACGATAGCTAGACGTCCGAGGAAATTGTCATACCCGAGACTGAATATCTGCGCCTGGAATGGCTCATCAATTGTTGTCGCTGCATTGGTTGTGTGTTCGAGCACGGTATCGAGGAGTGGTGACAAATCCTTTCGTTCACCATCCAGAGTCCTCATAGCGACACCTTCGCGTCCGATAGCATACAAGATTGGGAAATCGAGCTGGTCTTCGTCTGCACCGAGCTCCAAAAAGAGTTCATATACCTCGTCGAGTACACGCTTTGCATCTGATGCTGGTTTGTCAATTTTATTCAAAACTACAATGGGCTTGAGTCCGAGTTCCAGAGATTTTTTGAGGACAAATCGCGTCTGAGGCATAGGGCCTTCTTGGGCATCAACCAGGAGGAGCACGGTATCAATAGAACGAAGTACGCGTTCCACCTCGGATCCAAAGTCTGCGTGACCAGGTGTATCTACGATGTTGATTTTGATATCCTTCCAGACGAGGCAGGTGTTCTTTGCATAGATGGTGATACCTCGTTCATTTTCGAGTGCATTCGAGTCCATAGTCGCAGTATCATCAGAAACGCCACAAAATTGCATTAATTTATCGGTTAATGTTGTTTTGCCGTGGTCAACGTGGGCAATAATGGCAATGTTGCGGATATCTGAGAATCGAGACATAGAAATGAGATGATAAAAATTATTAAAGTGATGAATAGACTATTGACGAATAGATACAAACTATACTACTCATTTTCTCCAGCTTTGCAATAGGATTTTGAACTTTTTTTTGACTTTTAACGAGAGTTGCTACATAATATACATACCTGCATACACGCAGTCGCTGACCCCTCCTCGCGGAGAAGTCAGAGGAAAGTCCGGACACAGGCGGTTTTTCCACCGGCAAAAACGCAGACAGGTACAGGGGAATAACCAGCTAGAGTAATATAAGCGATGCGAACAGAGACGCCCAAAGAGAAATAAGCGGGCCCCCCACGTG
>JANPGR010000026.1:0-2714 GCA_031424015.1 Candidatus Nomurabacteria bacterium | reverse complement strand
AATACTCACAATGTGGTCATCGTTCATATTTATTGTCATAAATTACTATGATACGGATTCCACCCAAAAAGGCACCTTCGGTGTCTTTTTGCGTTAGAATTGGATTTCGTTTGGGTGTAATCGTGTGTTGGACAAGACTTCCCCTATCCCACCCCCTTGTTTTCCTGTATACTAGAATCAGGTTTTTTGGCTGTCGCCATTTCTGTTCTATCCCGAGATCGCCGAGAAATCAGCATTATCCACCCCTTAATTCTCGCTCTCAATTAGAGCGAGGTATGAAACCCGTATGAATACAGTCACTCTGATTGTACTCCTTTTGTTCGGGATGGGACTCGGTTACCTGCTCCGCTACTATCTGGCACAGGCCAGCGCAGCCCGCGGAGAAATAGACGGTAAACGCATCCGCATCCTAGCCGAAGAAGAGGCACAAACCATTATCCGCGAAGCAGTCGACAAAGCAGAAAAGACAATAGATGATGCCCGCGCAATCGCAACCAAACGTGAGGACGAAGCAAAAGAAATGACTGACAGATTAGCAAAACGCGAAGAATTCATCGACACGCGTCAACGAGACCTCGATCGAGATATTGAGAAATTAAAATCATCCACCGTCGAAGTCGCCGAAATACGCACCAAAGCGACCGAGGCCCTGGAATCTAGAACCAAAGAACTCGAGAGAGTTGCAAATCTGTCGAGAGAACAAGCCCGAGATGAGGTAATGCTCCTAGCGGAAAAACAGTACGGAGAAGACATCCAAATAAAACTCCGTAAACTCGAAGAATCCGGAACCGAAAAATACCAGGATCGCGCCCGCGACATCCTGATGTCAATTATTCAGAGACTGGCGAGCTCGACAGCGTCAGACACGACCACTACCCTAGTCCATATACCAAACGAGGATATCAAAGGTAAAATTATAGGAAAAGAAGGCCGCAATATCAAATCCTTTGAACGTGCAGCAGGTGTCGAACTCATCATCGATGACACGCCAAATGGTATTATTATTTCTTCTTTTGATCCGGTACGTCGTCAGATCGCTCGACTCGCTCTGGAGAATCTGATTCTGGACGGTCGCATCCAACCAGCAAAAATCGAAGAATTCGTAGACAAAGCAAAAATAGATATCAACAGTATCATCAAAGAAAAAGGTGAACAAGCAGTTCATGAACTGGGTATCTACAATTTTGACCCACGACTCATCGCTATTGTTGGACGATTATTCTTTCGTACATCATATGGTCAGAATGTGTTACAACATTCGATCGAGATGGCCCACCTGGCAGAAATGTTGGCGTACGAGGTCGGTGCTGATCCGTATATCGCAAAATGTGGAGCCCTCGTGCACGATATAGGCAAGGCTCTGGACCACGAAGTCGAAGGATCCCACGTAATAATCGGGATGAAAATCCTAGAGAAATTCAATACTGACCCACGTGTCATCACAGCGATGAAATCTCATCATGATGACTGGCCACACGAAACACCCGAAGCAGTCATCGTACAGGTCTGTGACATGATCTCAGGATCACGCCCAGGAGCACGTCGTGACAGCCTCGAGAATTACCTGAAAAGACTCGGAGACCTCGAAGCGGTCGCAACAGGATTCGATGGTGTCGCAGCTGCATATGCATTATCTGCTGGACGCGAAGTACGTGTATTCGTGAGACCTCAGGATATTGATGACTTTGGTGCACGCATTATGGCACGCAATATCGCAGACAAGATTTCTCAGGAACTGCGGTTCCCTGGCGAAATAAAGGTAACCCTGATACGCGAAAATAGAGTCATCGAATTCGCGAGATAATTCTCAACTAATTTAATATCTATTCCCAAGCGTTACAAAAAACCCTTGAAATAATATTAAATTATCTCAGGGAAACATAAAACCGATTTGGGTAACACAAAACACTCCGGCAAGAGCGAAGCTCTTGCCGGAGTGTTTATATAGCTGATTACTGTGCAGACTTCTAAAGCTGAAAAGATTGACCGTCATCCTCGGCGATATATTCCAAATGAATGAGGTACGAATAAATATTGGAATAATCGAACAGGGATCTATGTTTTTATAGTATGTTTATACAGCATGGATCCCGGGTTCGCTAAAAATATCTTCCCGTTGGTCAGTATTTTTATGCGCCCCAGGATGACAACTACACCTGGCGCCGTTAGGCGTCTTCCCAGCCTCCGAGCTGGGATGACGAAAATAAGGAGCATCATAATGCGACTATATTTTATTGAAATGTATCCCCTTGCGGGGTCTAATGCAGAGCCCATAACAAAATAGCGAGCTATGCGTAACTGAGAATTATAAAGTATAGTAATGGATCCCAGGTCAAGCCTGGGAAGACGGCACAGTAAACATTGTGTTTCAAACACTACACGAAACACCGCAGATGTCTTCTCAATAGATGGTAAAAACTAAAAAGCAAAAAGAAAAACCCATTTGTAAATCGTACTACGATTACACAAATGGGTTTTATCTTTCACCTATACTTAATTCTTCAAAACATTAATCTGTTAACCTTTCTCTGTACCATCCTCCTAATCAATTTTTTTCTTTTGATTTTCTATAGGGCGGTCTCAACAATCTAACGCAACCAAATCATAGAACTTTTCTTTCGGAAAAGCAAATTCTAGACAGGCTCTTGGTCTCCCGTTAAGTAGATCCTCAGCTCTCTGTAATTCTTCTCTCGTAACTAATGAAAAATCAGTCC
>JANPGR010000025.1:0-2138 GCA_031424015.1 Candidatus Nomurabacteria bacterium | reverse complement strand
ACGATTTGAAACTGGATATTTCTCGTAAAAACACACAAATACTCATTCTCTGTACTGATAGTACAGCTCATTCGTATTTCTGTATTTTTCCTTCGAAATCTCTCTGTTTCAAATTCGTAATCCCTATTGGGATAGGCTCTTAGTATCAAGCTAGTAATTTTCTGGATCTATCTTATACTTTACTACAATATGACTATATCTATCACAAAACAATTCACATTTGAATCCGCACACAGCCTGCCCGACCACGACGGAAAATGCAAAAACCATCATGGACACAGCTATGTGTTATACGTCACAGTAACTGGTCCAATTCAAACTTCTGGACCGCAAAACGGCATGGTTATGGATTTTGCGCACATATCAAGTATTGTTGATCGCGAGATTATTTCCCAATGGGATCATCAATATCTGAACGATATCCTACCCTTTGTCACCACAGCAGAAAACCTGGCAGGCTATATATTCACCACACTGCGTGATACGGGACTGCCCATAACTAAAATCAAACTCTACGAGACAGCAAAATGCTTTGTAGAGGTTACAAAATAACTATACTGTATTGTCAATATTGCATTCTTGTTATATTTGTTTAGACTTTGTCTAGTTTTTCACTTCGTTAAAAAAAATAAAAATTATGAAAAAAATATTGAAAATTGCAGGAGTTGCAATTGTAATCGTGATTATAATCATGATTGCACTAATCAATCACGACCCTGCAACCACCTACCGGTGGTAGCGGCCGTTGGCCAAAAAGGCTGAATCTCTCATAGAGAGAATCAGTCTTTTAAAATATCTACTACTTAACCCGCTATCGCGATTTTATTCATTCCCCTCATCACCTGCATCACATATCCTGACATCTCTGTGTCGGGGTCGCTCATCATTTCGAACAACCAAGATACCCCTGTGGATACGATAACAATAGGGAGCGCTATCCTTTTTTTCTTTAATTTTTTACCGGCAAATGCTCTGCGATATCTATTAATATTCCAGATAGGTTTGTCAGATTCTGTATCTGCGATTCGTCTATGATGTAGTACTGTTTTGCACCAGGATAGGGTTGGCCCTGCTCGCAGATCGCATCGAGCATTGGACTACTCTGTGGTGTGATTTTTACATACAGAGTATCATCACACACAAACCCTACCACTCGCCCGTTTGCATACAGCGCATATTCGCCGAACATCCGTCGTGTAGTAAACGCAGATCTAGGATGCAAATATTGCAATATATATTCCATTGTTTCAATTTGGGTGGACATACTATTATTCGAGTATTTTGTTAATTTCAAAAATAATATTCTCTTGGTAGCTAGGGAAATCGATTGCATGCGGTGCATTTTTTGCCATCACTAAACGTGCATTTTTTGCCAATTTGGCAACCTGATTTGCTCGCACTAACATTTGAGGATATTGTCTGCATTCCCTCTCGCCACAAAACAAAGTAGTTGGGGTTTTTAAATCTTTTGCAATACTATCTGCCGATCTGGTTGATACCTCTACGTATCGCCGTTTGCCAATATATCTCACTACATCTGGCGACATTGCTAATCGATCCTCTGCAAAATCAGGGCTCAGAGAACATAAAAACAGTCTATCAACCCCCAACTGTTTTGCTGTACAAAATGCTACCACAGCGCCATAAGAAAAACCGAGAACATAGTTCACCTTTGTTTTATTTTTATGATATATGATTTGAAATTCTGCGATATAGTCTGACATTGTTCTATGATTCCAATGTATTTCGACTGCGACAATGTTGATTTGTTTTTTGGATAGATATTGGATCAACCGCTGGTACGAATCATCAGCAACAGATTGCCGAAATCCAGGTATGATGAAAAAAGTTACTTGTGTACTGTTTGGATCTTGATCAATGATTTGTTTCATATTTAGTTTGTTTCCATATTATTTCCCTAGATTCTTACCCACAACCAAATCCTTTATCAATTTTAGAGTGCCACGAAACAGTGTTGGTTTGGTTATATTTTTAACGGCGGTCTCAACAATCTAACGCAACCAAATCATAGAACTTTTCTTTCGGAAAAGCAAATTCTAGACAGGCTCTTGGTCTCCCGTTAAGTAGATCCTCAGCTCTCTGTAATTCTTCTCTCGTAACTAATGAAAAATCAGTCC
>JANPGR010000024.1:0-9574 GCA_031424015.1 Candidatus Nomurabacteria bacterium | reverse complement strand
ACCGTGCGCGGGCAAGGTTATGTACTGGCGGCGCACGTGGAAACCGGCGCCGCGTGAAGTTTCTGCCACAAAAAAATACCAGCTCAAAAACAATAGTTTTTATTTCTTTTTCTTGTGCAAGAACACCATAACCATAAGGTGAATAATACACAGCGAGGTAAACACCACGAATCCAGTAATATACAACAGATTCGATTGATACCAATTCTGTACCATCGCCCCTGCACCGAGTGAACCGACAAAATTGTCAAACTGTCCCATCAAGAGCGACCCGCCAAGGAGTGTAATAACAGAAGCAACAATTACACATATTGTATATGTCGCGGACAACCAACCCCCAATGTATCCCTCTCCAACTCCATAGGTCCTCATTACTGCGATATCTACTGCGTATTCATTGAGGAACATTCTAGAAACAACAGAGAGTATAAGGAATACAACAACAAATACAAGGAGGGACGTCGCACCTCCAACTTTGATAGCTGTGTCCTTGAATGACTGAAGGCGAGAAACGAGAATATCATTATGAATAGCATCAACGTCTTCTATAACTGATTGCTGTTCTGCAGAGAGAGTCTCTGTGTCTTTGAGCTGATTGATAAATTCAGCCTGAGACGAAGGAGAATCGAGCCGAATGACGAGCTCTGTTCCAAAAGGATTTCCATTGAGTTCTTTTAGTGCTTGGAGAGTTAAAAAGTCAGTGGCATGCCTGGACTGGAATTCATTGTAAATAGCGGTTGCAGAAACTGATCTGATTTCTGTAATATGTGGCAGGGTTTGGAGCTTTTCAACGAGGGATGCGCGTTGTGATTCGGTAGCAGAATTGACCAGGGAGAGTCTGACATCTACGCGTTTTTCGAGTGCGTGTATTCCATACTGGAACAACACTTTTCCGAATAATCCTGCGAGCAGGATCCCTTGAATACAAATAATCGCAACAATAGCCAGAAACACAGCAACTCCGTTCCTGAGAAAGGATCGAATTCCTAATCGAAGATTTTGAATAAAAAATAGTCTACTCATATAATTATGTGAAATGTTGGGTAGTTAAAACGCCTTTGTCGAGTGCCAGTGCGCACCTACGAGGAAATGAGAGAAAAGGATCTGTACGATGTGTAGCTATCACGAGAGTTGTGCCTGCTGATTGGAGTTCGCGGAAAAGGGTTACAATAGTCGCAACATACACCTCATCCAGATGTGCGATAGGCTCATCAGCAATGAGGAGAAATGGTTTGTGCATAACAGCTCGGAGCGTTTGGAGTATTTGCCTCTGCCCACGAGAGAGTTCGCTCGGTAAATGGTTGCGAGCGTACAACAAATTCACCCTCTCGAGAAGTCTATCGATATCGGGTACAGGAAAATTATTCATTTCAGCAAAAAACGTGAGGTTTTCGTGAACAGTCATCGTGCCGAGGAATTGGGTATCCTGCTCTATATAGCCTGTGGATTGTTTTAGGAGGAGGGCATCGTCAGCAGAAAATCCTGCCAATGAAAATCCATGGATAGCCACCTCACCCTCAGTTGGACGCAGATCACCACGAATCATTTTGAGCAATGTAGTTTTACCCGCACCAGAATGACCTGTCACCAAAACACACGAACCAGTAGGAATCTGGGTTACAACATGAGACAATGCTACAACCCCATTAGGATATGAGTAGGATACATTGTTGAGTGTCACAATATTAGGTTGAGACATATACCAATTTAGTATACCACAAATATCACTAGTACCCTGTGGATTGGAGGGGTATCAAAAAACCCTACTGAACAACTTGCCAGTAGGGTTTACCTAAATCACGACAACGGTCACAAATTCAGGAATTTTTCAATCTTTTTCCTTGTATGTTTTATTTGCCGTTTTGCTTTCGCAAAACGGCAAACATTTATTCAATCTTCACAACTTTTCTCATTCCCATTCTCCCTTCCTTTGTTTTCAAAACAACAATATAGGTTCCGTTGGGAATATTCATTTGAACTTGTATTTCATTTTCTTTCTTTTCTCTTTGTATTACCAATCTTCCTAGCACGTCATACACTTCTACCATCCCCATTTCTAAAGAACTGATAGTTATGTTTTGATTTGTTGGGTTTGGTGATACCTGTAATTGTATTTCTTTCTCTTCTTGTATTTTTGTAGCACTACAATCTATTACCAGCTTGTACCGATATACACTGTCACACACTTTCACACTTGCATCATATTGCCCTGCTGGGAGTTTGAATGATACGTTAGTGGTAAAAGGAATCGATAGGTTCGTACTCGGTATCAACAACCTCACCGTATCACTCCCAATCTTTTCTACAAACACCGTACCAATACAAGGCACCACATTCCTATTCGCGTAGGATATGGTTACTTTTGGTTTTGGAGTGGTGCAGGTAGGTATAATCACTCTGGATAACACTACTACCTTTTCAGTATCAGATGCGGTCCAAATCGGGCAACCACTCGTATTTTCATTAATTGAAAAACGCACTATTCGTACTCCAGGGGTTTTGAATACGGTTCGACTACCAATGTAGAAATTTCTACTATCAACAACACTCCAAAACGAGTCTTGTAACACAGTAGATGTCGTTTGCACCCTTGTCCCACAAAATGGCGATGTATAGTCTCTGGTAAAATTTACCGTATCACCTACATATACAACATCAGGCAGTATTAGTTTTGCGCTTGCAGGCTTAACCCCTATCAAATTTTTTCCTGTCTGAGTATTGTTTTCAGTGTTCACTTCACCCAACACTTTCTCAGGATCTATCACTAATCTTGTTTCTCCGTACAGTAGACTATCTACGTTTCTACAAGAAAAATCCGGATACCTATTAAAATCTCTGGATGATCTCATATCTATCTCCACTGTTTGCCCTGCAGAAATTGGCGGGATAACCGTATCACCTACCACATATTTTCTCCCTTCGAATTCGAAAGTCATCATTATGTGACAAGAGCTTCTTGCAGAACCACCTTGGTTCTTTACCCGTATTGATCCTGGCTGACCTACTCCGCATTCTTTGCCAGGCAGGTCTCTATTCAACCCAAAATTATTTACAAAAACATAATCTGGGGCTACCACCACTGGACCCTTCAATCTCACCTTCTGTATAATTACATTGTTCCCTTCAACTTCACTCCGACACATATCGTCGTAGTCCAAATTGAATTCCAGGGTCATTGTACTATCCGCAGGCATTGTCGGTGGCATCGGAATTAGAATCCCAATACTAATAGGTGATCTGGAACCATCAATCCATGGTGTGAACCGTGGACTGTCGTAACCAAAACGATCTTTGTTTTTCGCAATGATCGTTGTTGGTACTGTGTCGCCAGGTAATGTGAAGGTAGATTTTAACCACATCCACTGTCCGGGGACACTTACGTGCCAACGGTCGGTGGTAACTCGTAATACGTCACTACTGTAGGATTTGGTAATATCCAATGTATCGGCACTAACAATTTTTGTAGAAACTACCCTTGGGTCACCTTGACCTGAGCCTTGGGTGTCGCCTATTGGTATCTCTACTACATTATTGTTCTGGTTAATGTCAGAATTGGAAATGATAGTGATACGTAGCAGAACATAGGGATAATTATCCCAACCCAAAGCCCGGAGGTCCGGGCTTGTAGTAAATATTTGTTCACTCTGATATTGATTCAGTGCCTTACCCACGCCAGGAGTGACTCCGAGGAGAGCCTGCTCTCCCGTGTTAGGATTTACGAACTCCCAGCGGATTTGGTATGAACCTGGTGCATGTGTTGCTCTGGAATCCAACCCATCTTCGATGTTTACCGACATCGATATCTGACGTCCTCCATAGAGGTTGTTCAGATATCTACATTGGAACCATGCCCAGCTTCCGACATTAGGGTTTGAACTTTCATTGCCAAAACGGAAATCGTTTTGAGTGCCTGGAATATTACAATTCGTGTTCGTCGTTTTTACTACAAAATCAGTACTGCTAATATCACTCTCACACGGAGTAGGTGATATCGGAGCGATTGAGAATGTGATATCACCACTACTTGGCATAATGAATGTAAATGTCTCACTATTCCGAATTACCTGTGTCAGTGGGCTAATTTGAATATCGCTACGGTCTTCCTGTACATAATATTCGCTATCACCACCACTGATACGACCAGTCACGAGAGTACCCGGACACACAGGTCCTGCGGGTACGAATGTGACAGCCATATCCCCACGGGTTTGTAGTGTCCGAGTGCTGTCATTACTGACAAACCCTGAATTACAAGCTCCGATTGTATATGATACATCCAAGCTATACTGGAGAGCTGATACATTACCACTAAACCTTGTACCACTGTTGTATTGCACGACCACATACATCTTGTCACATTGATTACACAGTGTGAAAGATCTTGTAGCTTGAGTACAATAATTTATTACTATCCCTCCGGCGCCGTCAGACCTGCCTGTTGCCAACACATTTCCACTCTTGTTGCGTAAACTCACCTCTGCGGTGGCGCCGAGACGCACATCGCTAAAGATTACGGTTGCATTTATCCTCCCGTACTTCGTACGATTGGTTGGGATGACAGCAAAGTAATCTGCCTTGTCACTACCACTGAGGCAGTCAGTCTTGCGAGTACTACCTCCATTGCCGAGATTTAGGTCGAGGGCGGATTTGAGGGAGTTGTAGGAGTCTGCAATACAATTACCCGGAACACTACAATAATTTTTCCCAATAACATTTTTTGACGTATATTTATAACTAATACGCGGCTCGCAATTACAATCCTCAAACAGAGGTTGTTTTGGTAACCACTCTGAGTTAGTCGAAATTCTTTCTTCATATTCAAAGTGAATATGGTCACCATTAGAAACTCCTGTCGTTCCTTCAATCGCAATTATATCGCCCTGATTCACAATATCTCCCTCTTTTACACAATACGATTTATTATGACAAAGACGGACCTGATATAGGCCATTATTGACCACAACCCCGTTTCCGCAACCACCACCCGTGCTGTAACTTATTCTCCCATAGATTGGCGATGAAACAGGTTCATCTCTATCATTCGGAGTGTCAAAGTCATAAACAAACGGATTAGAATGTGACCCAAAATTACAAGAACCAACTACTCCACCACTTCCAGGAGTATCATCACTACCATCTCTTGTGACACAATATTCTCTACCCTCAGGCCACGGGAATTTAACAGCAACAGCCAAAATACTTTCTCTTCCAGTAATAGTAAAACCTGTATCTTGCGATACAGGCTTTGAGATTTCAACACCATAACCATTCAAAGGAAAAATATCCTTATCTGGAGGCGTCCTATATATCAAAGTACTTTTACCAGAAAAAATGTCAGTTGCCATAATTCCTACAGCACGACTTCGGTGTTCAATTACATCAACAGGGTACACACCTGCTACTGGGTATATCAATTGATTTCTATCACGATCAAAGGCAGGTCCATTCAGAGATTTTTTTATTTCTGAATTTAATACTGTAATCTTTTTTGATTTTAGATTAAATGTAAACAAGACAGGGTTAACAGCATAATTATTATGACTATATGCCATTTCTTCGTCCGCGATACCTATTAAAGTTGTTTCGTCAGAACTAACTCCAAAAAGATAAACTGATTTCAGGTCTCGATTAACGATACTTACTAATTCATCTTTTTCTAAAATAACCTCTGAGGTATTTTTGTTACGCAAACTCCAATTTACTGGGCCTTTTAAATCATCGTACATTACTACATACGGCATACTTTCTGTTTTTCTATAAACAGAAACCGCATTTTCGTCTCCCGTATTACCCGAAGAATACACGCCATTTTTTTCCA
Organism: Candidatus Nomurabacteria bacterium; assembly: GCA_031424015.1. GTDB lineage: Bacteria > Patescibacteriota > Minisyncoccia > Phycocordibacterales > UBA1006 > JANPGR01. The sequence continues at coordinate 3,756 of JANPGR010000024.1, read as the reverse complement.
CCAAAACATATCGTTCTTGATTCTGACCTGCTTGAAAACTAAATATGTAATTACTTTTTGAGTAATAAACCAATTTTTCATTAGGTTTTTCGATTACAAACGGTTCTAATTTCTTAGATTTTAGAGTTTTCTGCGCTATCAACCCACCTCCTATACAGAAAGCGAGGACTGCGACCAGGAGTCCGATTTTTGTTTTTTTGCTCAAATTTTTCATTTTTTTATTTTAACACGTTTTGTATCACAAAGCAAACCCATTTTTGATCGGATTTATCATTGTGATGATTTTAGAAATTTCTTATTTCAGCTAAGATGTACTGGACTGCGCGTCCTACTCCGTAAAGGAGAGTTGCTCCAGCACACCACATGAGAATCCAGACTGCTACAACGAAAGCTTTTTCTACTAATTTTTTCATAGATTTTTTTTGATTGTGATTGAAATATTTCCCCTGCGATACAGGAATACAAGGACTATTCCCTGTATTCCTGTATTGAGGTTTGGTGTTTCAATTCTTTCTGGCTGTTTTGCGGAGCAAAACAGCACAAATATATGTATATATTTGTTTTTTTCTTTTTCAATCGATACTTTGCCTTTTTCTCGATTAATTCTTATTCAGATTGTGAAAAACGAACTTGTCTGTATTGCTGTATTAGTCTCTCTCAAGAGGAAAGGCTTGCCAAAATAGGCAATCTCTGTCAAACAAGTTGACAGAAATATATCATATAATTTGTATGAATGCAAACACTAACCAGTATTGTACAGCCCTTCTGTGAACTGCTCTATCTCGCCGCGCGAGAGGACTTTGTCTACGCTACTGGTTTCGACACCCGTCCTGTGATCCTTTACCAGAGTGTAGGGATGCAACGTATACGTACGGATCTGGCTTCCCCATTCATTCTCGACGGTTCCACCAATACGCATACCATCCATCTGTTTGCGATATTCGTCGAGTTTTACGAGGGCGAGTTTACCACGCAACATGGTCATTGCAGTCTCGCGATTGGATTCTTGGGTGCGTTGACCATCGGCATAGCTAACGATTCCCGATGGTGTATGGGTGATTCGGACTGCTGTTTCCCTCTTGTTGACATTTTGGCCACCCTTTCCACCAGATTTAGTGAATTGAATATCAATTTCGGATGGATTAAGTATGATTTCTGATGTGTCTTGTTCTATATACGGGACGACTTCGACGAGGGCAAATGATGTCTGACGTTTCCCTTTTGCATTAAAAGGCGACATACGTATCAGTCGATGCACGCCGGATTCATACTGCAGAGCGCCAAAGGCGTACGGAGCGTCCACCTTGAGTTGCACCGATCGATACCCATTCATCTCGTTTGGGCTGGAATCCACTATATACACAGGAAATCCATGATTTTTCGCATATGCCTGATACATTTCGGACAACATTCTGACGAAATCCTCAGAATCATCACCACCTGCTCCAGCAGAAATGCTGATAGTCGCCGTATATGCGTCAAAAGGACCCGCATTCTGAGAATCATCTCCAGAATCCCTCCTTTGGATGAGTGTTTGGTATTCAGCAATGATACTCTGAGCCCGAGTACTATCAGACCAAAATGCAGAATCTGCCATAGTGTTTTCAATTTCTGCGATTCGCGAATCAATATCCATAAGGATTGAGTATATCACACAATAGAGCCTATCCCAATAGGGATTACGAATTTGAAACACAGAGATTTCGAAGGAAAAATACAGAAATACGAATGAGCTGTACTATCAGTACAGAGAATGAGTATTTGTGTGTTTTTACGAGAAATATCCAGTTTCAAATCGTAAAAGCCTAAGAACCCATCCAATAACCCCTAGCGAACCCTCTTCACAAGAAAAATAACGACTGAAAGGAGTATATTTTTCGAGAAAAGCGCCGCAGGACGCGTGGGTGAATCTGGGGTTATTGGATGGGTTCTAATAGTTTTTATCAATAGGCTAGTACCTATTGGGATAGACTCATAGCAAAAACCAGCAGAGCATACACACTCTACTGGTTTTTGAAAAAGATGTTACCTAAAAGAAATTATTTCTTTTTTGGAGCTGCTTTTTTCACAGCCTTTTTGACTGCTTTTTTCACAACTTTCTTTGCCACCTTCTTTACCACCTTCTTTGCAGCTACTTTTTTAACTACCTTCTTTGCAGCTACTTTCTTTACTACTTTTTTCACAGCCTTTTTGACTGCTACTTTTTTTACGATTGCCATAGTGTTGTTTGTGAGTCTCTGTGGTCATACACACCCAGAGAGATCTCGTTTGTATTATAATTATGACAAGGAGTCGACACGTCATCCTTGATACATTTATTATAATCTATAATAAAAAATATAATATCTTTTTTATTCGTAATGTGTGGATAGGTATACTGGTACACTAGTGTACTGGTACAATACTTCAATACTGGTAATTAGATTCTCAGAGTATGTGCTGGTAGTAATCTAGCGAGGATTCATGAATACATTTAAATTACATACACTTTATACTTTTATATATTCTGGATCCCCGCCTGCGCGGGAATGATAGCGAGGTGTTAGATATCGATAGATTCACAACTTTGCAGAACTAAAACTGTTTGAGGTATAGTCGAGTTTTGCAAGATAGAAAAAAATTAGTAACAATCTTGATATATTACTTTATCTTGTTTCTCAATTATGATATACTCATATCCATCAGCTTCAGTAGCTCAGTTGGTAGAGCAATGCTTTCGTAAAGCAGAGGTCGACAGTTCGATTCTGTCCTGGAGCTCATTTTAACCTTTTAGATAAAGCTTTTTATGGCTGATTGATTTTTTCCGTTCATACTATATACTATATCTGTTAGCCGTTGTAGCTCAGCTGGTAGAGCGCGTCATTGGTAATGACGAGGTCTCCGGTTCAATCCCGGACAATGGCTCAAGGAGAGTATTTAGTAAAAAGTATATGGTAGTTAGAAAAAATATAGTGACCTACTATATTTAATTTAACAAAAAAAACGCATATATTCTTTTAGAAAAAGTTCTATGCGTTTTTGAGAATCAATACGAGAAAAAGAAGTATTGATTCAATAGTATATCCCCAAACAAAGTCGAGGAATACTCTTTTCGGTTCCTCGCCAGATCGACGAATCGATTCAGCCCAAACCCCAGGAACCATGGGGACGATAACGATATATACCAGTTTCGTTATCTTGTTTTTTGTGGACAAACTTTGTATTGCAGAGAAAATCCACAAGATACCCTTTTGTATTTTTAGAGCAGCTTTCGACTCTAAAAATATATTCAGCAGCCTAGAGAGGAGTATGATCACTCCTACCAAAACTGCCCCAGCAATAGCAATCGCTATCGATGTATAACCATCAAATAGCACTACTGTTGCCAGTATTTTTTTGCCATATAATTCCAGATATAAGGCACCCTGACTAGAGAATTTGTCAGACTCTCCTTTTTTTTGGTTTCTTTTGATGTATTCTGGAAAATACACCATAAAGAAACTTTTTGTCGCTCCTATCGCCAGGAACGACAAAGCTGCATTGATTGCCCCTGAAAAGGAACTGACGAGGATACATGCAGCGAATATCATCTCTGCTGGTCCTGGGAATATTCGTGATACTACCCAGACCAGGACGGGGTAGTATTTTTTTATCATTTTTCTATTTTTTTAAATTTAAAGAATAGAGCTCACACTACACTGGATTTAGTGGATTGTCAATGTGTTTTGACGGGTAGGGTTCGGGGACTTTTGGAGGTTTTGGGCCGGCCGCCGTAGG
>JANPGR010000023.1:0-6154 GCA_031424015.1 Candidatus Nomurabacteria bacterium | reverse complement strand
AATATAAAAAATTGGAAACGAGAATGGAAAATAAAGCTGATCGAAGATTTGAATCCACAATGGTTAGATATCTCAGAAACTTTGTAATGATACTGTTTCCTATACAAACTCCTGGATTGCGGCTCGGGGGCCGCAATGACGGGTAAGATTTTGGCGTGTAATTCCGGCCCCCGTAGGGGGCCGGCAGTTTGTTTTGCCCTTCACCTCATTTCCTGATATACTGGTATCACTATGAAAGAATACCGAGTACTGACAGGGGATAGGCCGACGGGCAGACTGCATCTAGGGCATTATGTGGGGAGCCTCCAGAATCGTGTGGCGCTGCAGAACCGAGCAGATGTAGTATCGCGGATGTATATGGTGGCGGACGTGCAGGCGTTGACGGACAATTATGATAATCCAGCAAAAGTCCGCGAAAATGTCATGCAGGTAGTACTCGACAATCTGGCGGTCGGGATCGATCCGACCAAAACCGCAATATTCATCCAGTCGATGATTCCCGAGATTGCAGAGCTGACAGTATTGTTCTTGAACCTCGTGACGGTGAATAGACTGCTGGAGAATCCAACAGTGAAAACAGAAATAGCAGAAAAAGGATGGAATGCAGGTAAATTAGCTCGAGCATTTGATCTGGGTGAAGTCATCGACGGAGGCGAGCGCCCCGGCGTCCCAACAGGGTTCCTGTGCTACCCTGTATCACAGGCCGCGGATATATTGTTTGGACTAGCAAACCTGATCCCGGTTGGTGCAGATCAGCGGCCAATGATAGAACAGACCAACGAAATCGCATCCGCATTTAATCGTATTTACAAAACAGACCTGTTCCCGCACGTGGACATCCTAGTCGGCGAGACGGGCAGACTGATCGGAACGGATGGAAATGCGAAAATGTCAAAATCATTGAGCAATACGATTTATCTGTCAGACGATGCAGATACAGTTGCACAGAGGGTTCGTGGAATGTATACTTGCCCATCGAAAATTTCCGTATCAGATACCGTATCAGACCTAGAGTTAGCAGGGAACACTGTGTTCCAGTATCTAGATATATTCGACACAGATACAGAACTGATCACTGGGATGAAACAGCAATATCAAAACGGAGAAATAGGCGACAGTGTAGGCAAGACTCGCCTCACCGAGGCATTGAACACACTCCTCGACCCAATTCGTAGTCGTCGTGCAGAATATGCGCAGGATATGGATGGAGTCCGCGAGATAGTCGAGCTCGGTACAAATTACGCCCGAGGGGTTGCATCAGACACGATGTCACGCGTCCGCCGAGCTATGGGGATTGATTATTTTTAAACAAAAGCTAATACACTATTAGAATTATACAGTATGCAACCATGTTGCTTTTAATAACGTCACATTATGAACACAGAAAAAGAAAAAACCGACTTTAAAATTATTTTGCGTACAGCGTTACGTTCGCTAGGTTATGCTTTTTACTATTATCCAAAAATGTTTAGCGCTTTAATTGTAATACAAATACTTCAGGCGTTGCTTGGATACGTAGGGATTGGTGCGCTCGGATTTATTATTGATGAGCTAGCAACGCTGGTGCGCTCGGATGGTAGCCCAGACAAGGTCTATTTTTACATGTTTATTTACATAGGATCTGTTATTGTTCCTATTATTATTGGAAAAGTATTTAATCTTGTGGATGCTATATTTTTTCGTAAGTTCTCTGATGAGGTCTCTCGTAGATTCGACCGGATTGTAGCAACTCGAGATATACAGATTATAGAAGACCCTGAATTTCAGAACAAAAGAGAAAAAGCACGAGAGCAAGGCGCATGGAATATATATAAACTGGCAGAAGACTCTGGTTTGTTTGTAGCAAAAATCATCAGTGTTGTCATAGGTATTGGGTATTTGTCCTTACTTAACTGGAGGTACGCGGTTTTGGGCATTATTGCTGCTATACCTTCACTGATTATTGAATATCTTCACGGTCAGAGAATTTATGGTGCATGGGATGATGATACTGATGCGAGGCGTATGTATCAGTATCAGAAAGATCAACTCCATACAAAAAGAGATTTAATAGAAATCAGACTGTTTACTAATACACGACATTTTCTTGACTTAATATGGGTGTATGTAATAAATTTCCAAAATACCATGCTCTCCAAAGAGAAAATGAGACTCAGAGATGAATTCATCGGGGTTAGTATCAGTATAGCTGCTGCTGCGGGAGTTCTTTATTTGGTTATTGATCAGGTTTTAGTAGGATTGATAAGCGTAGGTGCATTGACTATAGCTATGAGTGCTTATTCGAAGATAGAGTTTGATATGGGTAGAATATTTTATCTCTTTGCACAGCTGGCAAAATCTTCTCGATATGCAAAAGAGTATTATGCTGTGATGGATACAGAAAATATATTGACAATATCTGAACGACCAACGAGTATACAGTACGCATCAGCACCCTCCATAGAGTTTGTTAATGTCTCGTTTCGTTATCCTGGTTCGGACACTTGGGTTTTTCGTAACTTGAGCTTGAAAATAGAAGCAGGATCTCGTGTAGCTCTAGTTGGCCACAATGGCGCTGGGAAAACTACCTTTGTAAATTTACTCTTGCGCATTTATGATCCAACAGAAGGAAAGGTACTGATCAATGGTGTAGATATTCGCGATATTGATCTGGAAGATTTTTATCAAAACACAGCGGCATTAATGCAAGAGTTCGCAAATTACAAATTCAAGGCAGCAGAAGTGGTGGCTCTGGGTGATACGCGCAATCCTGTTGATATGGAAAAAGTTATTTCCAGTGGTCTGTCATCACATGTCTATAGTTTTATAGAGAAATGGGAAAATGGCTATGATGAGATGATTGGGAGAGAGTTTGGAGGGAAGGAGTTATCCGGAGGAGAAAAACAGCGAATGGCGATCGCTCGAGTATTCTATCGTGATGCGAAACTAGTGATACTGGATGAACCAACGGCTGCAGTAGACGCTATTGCCGAGCAGGAAATATTCGAATCTGTTTATGGAACAGAGCACAACAAGACGATATTGACTATTTCCCATAGATTCTCTACTGTAAAGAAATCCGATATTATTTTAGTAATAGAACATGGTAAGCTTATAGAGCAGGGTAGTCACAGAGATCTCATAGAGAAACAAGGTCTCTATTATGAACTCTACACCGCGCAGGCGAGTGCGTATCAGGACTAGAAAAGAGGGGGTAGGATTGGCCGGCCCCGTAGGGGTCGGCCAATCATGACAATCCACATAAAACAGAACCTCAAAAATAGGTAATGTCAAGGTCAAAACCCCTTGCAAAATGGGAATTTTGATATAGTGTACTAGTATATGAATATCGAATGGCATCATGAACAATTATTGAACGTTGTCAAGTCTATGGCATCAGATAAACGCTATATGCATAGCTTGTTCGAACTCCTCCTGACTGACAAGGAATATGACGGAATAGCTCGCAGACTCGAAATATTGCGAGCCCTCCTCCTCGGGCACGAGTCACAGAGGACGATCGCAGACAGACTCCATGTATCAGTTGCAACCGTTACTCGTATGGCGAATATGATCAAACACGATCCAGATCGAGCTGCAAAAATCATCCAAAAAATGCCAGCACGTAGGTAGTGGTACAACATAAAAGGCAAACAGCGTAGCTGTTTGCCTTTTAGATTATCATCATATGATGTTTATTGTCGTCGAGATTCCTGCTTGCGCAGGAATGACGATAGGTAATATAGACTTTATCCTACCACTACAGGTTCGCGAGAAATACTCCTTTCCGGTGCATTTTTCAGGACTTCTATAATCGCATCCTCATCATCGAGTACGGAAATAAGACACATGTCTTCAGGCGAAATGGTCGCAAAGGTGAGGAGCATTTGCTGGTGTACGAGATCTATAAAAGGCTGCCAGAAATCAGATCCAACTAAAATGATGGGGATTTGAGGAATTTTGCCCGTTTGGATGAGGGTAATGAGTTCGAATATTTCATCGAATGTGCCAAATCCACCAGGGAATGCGAGATAGCACCTGGATGCGAAAGACATTGAAGTTTTCCTCGTATAGAAATAATAAAAGGGAATAGCAACATTAACATAAGGATTGGTGTATTGCTCGTGAGGGAGCTGGATCGTCATTCCGATTGATACTCCGCCTGCTTCTGATGCACCACGGTTGGCACCCTCCATAATGCCCGGTCCGCCTCCGGATATGATCGCGTAGCCTGCCTCTGAGACAGCTCGATAGGCGAGGCGGCGTGCTTTTTCATAATATTCTGATCCTGGGGCTAGGCGTGCAGATCCGTAGAATGATGCTGATTTTGGGTATTTTGCTGCGGTTTCGATTCCTTGTCTCAACTCTTCTTGGGCTATACAGATGCGAGTTTCGATAGCGTCGCTGTGGGCGAGGGTGATACATCCGTCGCGGATTTCGTCAAAGGTGAGAAAGTTGTTTTTGTCAGGCATATAGAACTAGTATAGAGCATTCGAGGATCATTAGATAGTGGAAAGGGAAGGGTGAATAATAAGAGGGCTTGACTTTCGTTTTTTTTTTGCTAGATTTAGAGTTCTAAAAAATTATTTTGTAACTTAAAAACTCAAAGCTATGAAGTGTCCAGCCGGATGTACGTGTGGAATTTGTTGGATGGTCAATAGGCCTACCAAAAAATAAGTAGGCTATTCACCCCTACAATCCCGAGTATTGTGTTTATACATAATACTTGGGGTTTTTCTTTACAGATTTTTGGTGGTATGATAGATTTCTCTGAAAATAAAGTAGTTTGATAATACCAAGGGTTTAGGTGGGTTTTTATACACAACCCGTCGGTGTTTTCTGAGGATGTTTGGTATACTGTATACATATGAATGTGGAGTCAATCGGAAGAGAATTTGTTTCTGGCGGAGGTGGTATACCTCCTTTTACCCCAATCCAACCTCCTAGGCCTTCGAACCCATCGACAACATCACCCAATCCACCAAAGCCAGCCCCACCGGATCCGACGGGGAACCCGAATGGAAAGTAGGTAGGTTTAGATAGTAAAAGGCGGCTCCGCAGGAGCCGCCTTTGTATTTTCTATTCTTTTCGTTTTTAAAATCTGAGGAACTTATGATTCTCATTATTTCTTTTCCACACGCTCTACGTATTCACCTAGTTCTGTGTTGATGCGGATGATGTCGCCTTCTTCGATGAATAGGGGGACTCCGCCGATTTCGGTGCCGTTTTCGAGGGTTACGATTTTCTTGCCACCTGTTGCGGTGTCACCCTTGACATTTGGCGGTGCTGATTTGACCATCATATCTACCTTGATCGGGGTTTCGACCCCGATTACGACTTCTTCTTCGTTGTCTTTTACGTAGACACGCAGGAGTACCTGGCTGTCAGGTTTGATCCATTTGATCGCGTCAGATACCTGATCGAATGTCAGGGCAAATCGCTCCTTTGGGCTATCAACGTTGCAGAACCAGTATTCATTTTTTTGTGGTTGAGCGAATATGAATTTTGCGTCACGCTTTTCGATGTCTGCTTCGGGAGCGCTGTCGCTGGCCTGGAATACTGCTGCAAATACCTTGCCAGAGAGGAGGGATTTCAATTTTGTCTGATTGGTTGGTTTGCGCATTTGGGTGCGTGCGACGTGGCTGGATACGACCAGACACGGTTCGTCATCATAGACGATTACTTTCTTTTCGCGGATTTCATTGTAGTCGAGTAGGGACATAATAGAGGTAAAACTAATTAGTGATGAGGACTGAGTCTATTGTATTCATTTTTGAGTAATATTCAAGCTTTTATAAAAACCACCCCGCCCTACCGGGCAAGCTCTGCATCACTCTCACAAGGGGATACATTTCATAAAAACATAGTCGTTCATACTTCACTCCTTGTTTTGCAGACCCTCCACAGAGGGGAGAACCCTATCGTAGTCTTTCGTTATCAGAAACCCATACCGAGCCCTATTCCCCTCTGTGGAGGGGTGGCACGCAGTGACGGGGTGGTAAGTATTTTCTAATCACTCGATTACACCCAAATGGTATCATTTCTCCGACGAAAAACTAGCGAATAATTTCTGTTTTGCTGCTCGCATTGCTGATGCTGATGCGGCATGACTCTGAATCTTGAGCTTTGCTTCCAGTATGTCTCGTGTAATACCAGGAGCGAAGTACTGCTCGCA
>JANPGR010000022.1:0-11717 GCA_031424015.1 Candidatus Nomurabacteria bacterium | reverse complement strand
TTCAGCAGGAGAAACACTGCTTTGAAGCAAGAATTCTATCCTTTCTCTGTCTTTTTTTGAAAGACAAATGTGATGTTTTTTCATATTTTCTCATTCTAATACATTCTAGTAATTGTTGCATTAGATGTGTGAGAAGAAGTTACTAAAGCACTATAGTTTCTAAAATTATAGTGCTTTCTTAAAACAATTAATAATGGAAGAGCAAAAGAAGAGGATTCATGACAAACCGTCCGGTATAACAGGGAAACCTGCAGAAGAGGATATAGTAAATGCTATTACTAGATTCTTGAAAAAAGGTAATTCTCTCACAGGTATACCACTTGCCCTCAGAGAAGATGCAAGAAAGGTGTCAAAGAAAAATCCAGATGTCTAAATTTCTGCCTGTATAGCTATAAATAGCAAAATATACAGGCTTTTTCATTACCGAGAAGGTGGTCGCCCTCTAAGAATACTACTAAATAAAATTGTCTATTTAGTGTAGATAAAAATTTCCGAAGTACAGGATTTTGTGTCAAATTTTCGAGAATTCATACTAAAAACATCTGGCACTTCTAGGGATTTTTTTGTGGGCAGGTCTGTATCTATGCATTTTTTGCTATAATTGTACATGCCGTATATAATCTTTTCACCTTCTCTGTATGAGCAGGAAACAGAAAAAATAACATTCTTTGCTATTTTTAGTGCGTACTGAATAATCTTTTCAGGTTCTAATATATTAGAAGACATTATTGTTCGACAACAAATATATAGATCAAATATTTCATTTGTGAAATATGATTCTATATCAGCATGAATTATTTTTACTTTAGGGTATGTATTTTGTAATTTTTGCAGTGCCTCGTCACTGATATCTACTGCAGTTATTTCTGAATATGGATTTTGATTTAACACAAATCCAACTTCATCCCCACAGTTTGCACCGACTATAATAACTTTTTGGAAATTGATAGGTTTTAAAATGTTTGCAAACGTTTGTACAAAGGAATTATCAAAATTACGTTCGTTACTCCCTTTGGGAAAATTCCCGTACTTTTTATTATAATAGCTGGTTAAATCTAATATGTTTTTTGATTGAGCAGGAAATGTCTCCCACCAAAGCTTTAGATGTCTCATAGAGATAGTAACTATAACCGCAAAGTAATACTCTTCCAAAGGAAATGGCGCTTTGTTACTAAATTTCAAAACTATTTTGAAAAACATAATAAAATACTCTTTTAACTTGTCAATATCCACCTGTATAGTATGCTGTGTGCATATGAAAAAAACAACAATCATTATCGCAATCGCGATCATCGTTATTATCGGCATTATAGGATTCAGCAGTAAAAAGCCTGCTTTAGCACCAAACACTGTCGCACAACCAATCACCATCGGTGCAGTATTGTCACTGACTGGTATGGCGAGTGTCGATGGCGAATCCATCAAAAATGGTATAGAGTTAGCAAAATCTGAATTGGCGACAGAAGGTATCGCAGTCGAGGTAAAATACTATGACGATGCAACAGATACAAAACAAACAGTTGGAAATATACAGCTGGCAAAGGCGCAGGGCGTCGATGCAATTATCGGCCCCACCTGGAGTTTCTTGGGTGATGCAGCAGCGCCGGTATGCGAGAGTCAAGGAATCGTTTGTTATGAACCTGCGAATACAAGTGAGTATAGCTCAAAAGGTAAAACTGTGTTTTTTGGAACAACACTAGTTCGTCTAATTTCTGGACCACTTTCAGGTCTATTTAAAGAAAAATCAATTACCAAAGTTTCTGAAATTCATAACTTGGGCGGTTGGGGTGATACAAATGCACTCGCAAATGCAAGTGCAGCTATGGTTGCCGATGTAAAAATTACAAACACTGAAAAGGTAAACTTTGGTGAAGAAGCTTCAATTATGAATAGTTTTTTAACTAAATCACAAAATGCAGGTGCTACGGTAGTTGTAACTAGTATCGACGATGACAAGGCTTTGTTTATGTTATTGTCAAAAGCAAAATTATTTGGTATTAATACAATTGTTGCGCAAACTACATCGGTTCGTCGTGTCGTTCAAAACCAAAAAATTAACTTGAGTGAAACGGGGGTTCATGTATATACTATTCAACCGAAAAATAATGATCAGTTTATTGCTAAGTTTCAAGCAGTATATGGTAAAATCCCCGGACCCTACGCAGACACAGCATATGACGGAATGAAAATGCTGGTAATGGGAATCAAAAACAAAAATTCTGACGAACATTTGCGTGACTATCTGAAACGTATTCCGTATCAAGGCCTCGCAAAACTGTACAAGTTTGATGAGAACAATGATGTTTCGGGTGGTGAGTGGGAAATCGTTCAGGAGAAATAGGTTTGGTGTTGATTAAAAGAAAATCTTGGATCAATAACTAAAAGCAGTGGTGTGAATTCAGGAATACCGGCCGATCGCTACGCGATCGGCCGGTTATGATGTAGTCAAAACGACGGTATTGCATTCCCTTGAAAACATCCTATACTGGATATATTACGAGCAATCTATTTTAAAACCCTATGATATATTCAAAAACAGATTTTACAAATTCAGTTGAAATGGAATTCAACATTCTCAAACATTTAGCAGAGAAAATTCCCGCAGATACTGTAGGCTACAAACCTACCGAAAAACAGCGAACCACGTTGGAATTGCTACAATATTTATCAACCGTATTTGGCGCGTATGTCCAGGTGGTGTACAAAAATGATACAGCATTGTTCCGAGATTTGACAGTAGATTCTGCTACAACAACTATCGAAAACTTTGGACAGAAAATGGATGCACAGTTGGCAATATTCAAAACTGCTTTGGATCAATACACTGATGCAGATTTTGCAGAGGTGGTAAATATTTATGGTAGTGGCGACAAGACAAAGGCGGTCTATCTGGTAGAATGGGCTACAAAATGGCTCGCAGCGTACAAAATGCAATTGTTCCTCTATATCAAAGCATCTGGCAATACCTCTATCAGCACGATGAATCTATGGGCTGGGATGGATATGCCTGCTCAATAATTTTTAGATTAACAAAATGTATCCCGGAACAATTCCAAAAAACATAGTCGTACTTTAGGTACTCCTTGTTTTTCGGGTCGGGATGACGTGTACTATATGAACATACTCCTCAACTATCTCCGCAAGTATTGGAAAATGTGTCTCTTGATAATCGTTTTGGCGATTGTGAATCAAGTGTTTTCCCTGCTGGATCCGTTGATATTTAAACATCTCACCGATGATTATGTCACCAAATTTGATCAATTTTCTCGAGCAGAATTTTTTCGTGGTGTGATGTATTTTTTACTACTATTTGTTGGTACTGCATTTGTATCACGAGTTGCAAAGAATTTCCAAGATTATTTCCTCAATACCGTGATCCAGCGTGTTGGTGCACAGATGTACCAGGTGGGGGTGCGTCACTCACTCGATCTCCCCTATGAGGTATTCGAAGACAAAAAGAGTGGCGAGACACTGCAGATATTGCAAAAAGCCCGAGCAGATAGTGAAAAATTATTGACTTCTGTTGTGAATATATCACTCGTATCACTGATTGGATTTTTGTTTGTAACAATCTATGCATCACAATTGCATTGGTCGATAGCGGTATTGTATGGTGCTACCGTACCTATTGTTGGTGGAATTAGTTATCTGCTAACTAACAGGGTAAAAATAGTACAACAACAAATTGTTGCAGAGACCGCGGCATTGTCAGGATCTACCACGGAATCATTACGTAATATAGAATTGGTAAAATCTCTCGGGCTCTCGGATCAGGAAATACAGAGACTGAATGCAACCACAGACAAGATTCTAGAATTGGAATTACGCAAATTGCGCTATGTGCGTAGTATTAGTTTCGTCCAAGGGACACTGATGAATCTCATGCGCGTTTTGATAATACTGTTTTTGATTTACTTAGTATTCGAAAAGACAATTACTTTTGGACAATTCTTTGCACTGTATTTCTATTCTTTTTATGTGTTTGGACCATTGCAGCAGCTCGGTGAGACAATCACTGTCTACCGCGAGGCAGAGGCCAGCCTAAAACAATACAGCGATATTCTATCTGCGCCAACAGAAGTCATTCCAGAAAATCCTATATCTCTCGAAACAATTCAGGAATTGTCGTTCAACAATGTTTCATTTTCCTACCCATCACTGGATTCATACGCGGTAGAAGATATTTCTTTTTCTCTGAAAACAGGCCAATCAGTTGCGTTTGTGGGTCCATCAGGTGCAGGAAAATCGTCATTGGTAAAACTGTTGGTAGGCCTATACATACCATCGTCAGGATCGATTACCTACAATGGTTTTCCTCATAATGAAATCGCGGTCGATTCACTACGTAAACAATTGGGATTCGTAACCCAAGACACACAGCTGTTCGCCGGAACAGTACGAGAGAATTTATTATTCGTACAACCAGATGCGACAGATAGTGAAATGTTGGCATCACTCCACGCTGCTGCGTGTGACAACCTGCTCGCTCGCGGTGGAGCGGGGCTCGATACCCGCATTGGCGAGGGTGGTATGAAAATATCAGGAGGAGAAAAACAACGACTATCCATCGCACGTGCACTCTTGCGCAAACCGTCGTTACTGGTGTTCGACGAGGCGACGTCATCACTGGATTCGCTCACTGAATTGGAAATTACCGACACTATTCGCAATCTATCGTCGCTCGGAAAACATATTACGATTATGATCGCGCATCGTCTGTCGACGATCATGCATGCGGACACCATTTATGTATTGGAAAAAGGATCGGTAACAGAATCAGGATCACACGATGAATTGCTCGCTACAAAGGGGCTGTATTATGCAATGTGGCGCCAACAGGTGGGGGAGAGGTAATCATATGGAATCATCGCTGCCACAGGTCTATATTGAGCATAAAGACATTCTTGAAAAGAGAATGTACCACTCTGATATACTTCCTTTGATTGATGAGTGCTGGGAAAATCCTGATAACCTAGAATTTAGAGAAGCTTTAAAGCAAGGCTTTGAGGAATATTCCAAGTATTGCTATGAAGAAAGAGATAGAAAAGCACAAGAGGGAAGTAATACTAGTTTAGTTACCCTTGAAGCACAATTAAAAATCGCATCTCTTGCTTTGAGTTTTTACAAATGGGAGGCGGATGCCCTCGATCAGATATATCAAGCATATCAAGGTATTCCACTGGATGAAACAGGTGATGAATTACGATATCAAATAAGAGATATCCTAGTGTAATTTAGAATCACTCTAAAACAAAGGCTTGTATTAGAAAAAGTAGAGGAGTATAAAAAAGAAATTATAGAGTGTATGAATTGGATTCTAAGAAGATTGATTTCAATACAGGGTATTTATTTTACTAATGAGCTCAAATCTCTACAGAGTTAAAAGTGTTACACTATACAAAAAACCATTCGATACACCCGAATGGTTTTTGTTATTGTAATATTACGTTTACGAATATTATTTCTTTACTCCAGAAACTGTTTCTTTCAAAGCTTTTGATGCGCGGAATTTTGGTACGCGTTCTGCTGCTTTTTTGATCTTTTCACCTGTAGCTGGATTGCGAACCTCGCGAGCTTTTTTGTTGTAGCCAACAAATTTCCCGAATCCTGCAACGTCAACCTGAGATCCTTTTGACATTTCTTTCGCAATCATATCGAACAGTCCTTGGACGAGTTCGGTTGCTGCAACCTTTGTGCATTCCATCGAATCACGGACGTAATCCACGAGGTCGGTTTTCTTCAAACCTTTTTTTGCTGCTGCCATAATTGTAAATAATTCAATCTAATAAGGGTTGTACAGGTGACTGCCTGTAATAGTATTATACAGTAGGTGTTTTGGAACAGTCAAGCGGTTTTCCCCTTATTCACAAGGGATTAGGTGTGACACAGGTTTTGTGGATGTATAGTATGTAGAGTATTTTTTTTGATATGATCCGGTTTTGGCTCCGCCAAAACCGGATCATCATCTAAAAATACTATAATTTTCTAAAAAACTGTGGACAGAAACATGGATGCAAAATATTTTTACTATGATATGCTAATTATAGTATGGATAATAAACAAGTCGTAAACTATATAAGGTATCAGCTAGGGTACGGTGCATCAGAATCTGCTATTAAAACAGTGTTAAAGGGTCAAGGGTGGAGTGAAAGCGATATTAATACTGCATATGGCTTGGCTTTGATAGAGCAATATACAGAATTATCCGGAGGAGCATCACGAAAAAATAGCGATACAGAAATGCCAATTCAAACATTCGAGAAAAAAGATGCAATACCAGACAATATGACCTCTGCATCAGAAGAAAAAACCGATTCGGTGTATGATATTCTACAATCAAAAGATTCAGCCTCAGTGTCGTTATCACAGATGCCATTCAGTGGTAATTCATCAAAAAATAAAACAGCACAGCATGCTGTTTCGATAGCGATTGCTTTTTTAGTTTTTATCGGTGGTTATAGCATCTCCTACGGAGATATTAATACGCTCTTTCGCAAGAAGACTACAGAAGTTCAAGTAAAAGATACAATAAACACTGTATATGTAAACGATATTGACTCATTCGAACAATCCCTCTCCGAGGGCCAAGAAGAAGGTGATATAATCGAAAGTGTCTCACAATTTACAGAGTCAGATTCTACTACAGAGAATACTAATCCCGACATTGACCCTCTCGTACGTATTTCTAATATCACAGCTCTGGGTATAACAGCAGAAAAATATTATGATGCACACAATAATTCTTATGCAGGGCTTTGTAATGATCCAGAATTTTCATCATTACCGAGTGATAATTCTCTTGTTGAATGTAAATCCTTGTCGAGTTCATATAGAATTTCTATTTCTCTTTCAAAAGGAAATTGGTACTGTATTGATTCATATGGTTTCAATGGTGAATCAAACAAATCCCCCTCAGCGAATCGATGTAGAAAATAACCTACAAATTTTATCCCCACTATTTCTTTGGTAGAGTGCGATATTATTCATATATATTGATATAATAAATTATATATCATGATATGAATCAACACTATTTCTGGAAAAATACATTACAAAATATATACAGATTTTCTGCGCTGTTTCTTCTGTTTTCTTTATTGATTGTTCCTGTTTCTTATGCATTGCCTGCACCGCGCACTTTGAATTTCCAGGGGCAACTTTCAAAAAATGGAGTACCAGTGACTACTGCGGTGACGATAACCTATGCATTTTATACTGATGACACTGTAGGCGTGGGTAGTGCGATTTCCGGCCCTTTTATTGTTACTGGCGTTACACCTGTGAATGGATTTTTCTCTCTCGATTTAGATACATCTGGATTATCATTTGACCAAAAATATTACATTGATGTAAAGGTAACTAATCCTACAACGAGTGGAATATCTCAAATGACAACCCCAGGAGGAAAGAGATTATCATTATTCTCGGCGGCATATGCTAATGTTACTCACGGAGTTGTCGCTACAACAACAGAGCCTACAAATGTTGATGGTGCTTTGTATCTAGATCCGACAGGGGATGGTGATCTAAAATATTATGATGCTACAAATTTAGGATCAACGAATGGATGGAAATCCCTTTTCAGTACAGTGAGCTCGCTCGGCAGTGGTTTTTCTACTGCTACTGGAGGTGTAGTTTCTGGATCTGATACAGTAATCGCTGCAATTGGAAAATTACAAAATCAGATTACCTCTGTTTCTCTACCGTCTCTGACGAGTGGTCAAATATTTCTAGGTAATAGTAGTAATTCTGTGACCGCTGCGACAGTTTCAGGAGATGCAACATTGTCGAATACCGGAGTATTCACCCTCGCCTCATCAGGCATCACCCCCGCCACCTACGGATCATCAACCGTATTTCCTATCGTCACCTTTGATGCAAAAGGTCGTGCAACCTCAGCATCTACTCAATCTATCTCGTCACTATCACTCTCAGGAGATGTAGGGGGTACACTCGGTGCAACGGTGATTGGTACAGGAAAGGTGCTCACGAGTATGATTGCTGATGGTTCAGTGACTTTGGCAAAGGTTCTGGATTCGAATATAACTCTCGCAAAATTAGCAACAGATTCTGTAAATAGTAGCAAGATAATAAATGCAAGCATAACAGGTTCAGATATTGCATCAGCAACAGTAACCAATTCTAATTTAGTAAACTCAACCGTAACACTCTCCACAGGAACTACTGGTACCGATATAGCTGTGTCAGGCTCGCCAGTATCACTAGGCGGAACAATAACGCTCAACATACCAACAGCATCAGCTACCAATACTGGAAAGCTCTCGAATACAGACTGGTCTACTTTTAATGCAAAAGAAAACGTATTGTCATTTACGTCACCACTCGTACGCACTAATAATGCAATCACTATAAATCAGGCAAATACCACTACCAACGGATATTTATCCTCAACAGATTGGAATACATTTAATGCAAAAGAGCCAGCGATAACAGCAGGAACTATCGCGCAGTATTATCGTGGGGATAAAACATTCCAAATTCTCGATAAACTAGCGATAGGTCTAGGAAATGTCGATAATACCTCTGATGTTAATAAGCCAGTATCTACTGCAACCTCTAGTGCACTTGACCTCAAGGCAAACCTATCATCACCAACATTTACTGGGACAGTGTCAGGAATTACTGCGAGTATGGTAGGTCTCGGTAATGTAAATAATACTACTGATCTCCTCAAGCCTATCTCTACAGCAACACAATCAGCACTCGACCTCAAGCTCACAAAAAATACAGCAATCACAGCAGGAACAGGAACAAAAATTACTTACGATGCCAGTGGCCTCGTTGTCTCTGGTGCAAATGCAACAACTACAGACATCTCAGAAGGAACTAATCTCTATTATACTCCAGCACGATTCACTAGTGCGTTCTCTGCAAAATCTACTACAGACCTCAGCGAGGGGGCAAATCTCTACTACACCAGTACACGATCTAATGCGGATTTCGATACAAGGCTCGCAACAAAAACTACAGACAACCTCACAGAGGGCACTGCTAACCTTTACTCTACAACAGCACGCACTAGAAGTGCTCTCTCAGGAACAGGAGCAGTAACATACAACTCAACAACGGGTGTCATAGCAGATCAACTCACTGCGTCAGGAGGCATAACGAGAACAATAAACGATTTTTCTCTCTCAGACACAGCAATAATTCCTGCAACCTACGGATCATCAACCGTATTTCCTATCGTCACCTTTGATGCAAAAGGTCGTGCAACCTCAGCATCCAACCAATCTATTACAGGAATCTCACTTACTGGTGATGTGGGAGGAACGCTCGGTGCAACAGTGATTGGTACAGGGAAAGTAGTAAATGGAATGCTGGCGACAGATTCGGTCAGTACGATAAAGATCCTCGACACAGCAATTACTACAACAAAGATCCTCGATGCAAATATTACTACAGCTAAAATCGCAGATTCTGCTATTACCTTGATAAAGCTCGCAACTGATTCGGTAGACTCAACAAAGATACTAGACGGATCTGTAGCTACAAATGACCTCGGCAATAGTAGTATAACCACTGGCAAGATCCTCGATGAGACTGTTGCAACAATAGATATCGCAGACAATGCGATAACGACAGCAAAGATTTTGGATGCAAATATTGTTACTTCTAAACTCGCAGATACTAGCGTTACGGGAATAAAATTAGCATCAGGTGCAGTCGACCTAACCACAAAGGTAACAGGAATCCTGCCAATTGCCAACGGAGGAACCGGTTCAACCACCCAAAACTTCATTGACCTTACCACCAATCAAACCATTGCAGGAGCAAAGACATTCTCCTCCAACATCATTGGTTCTATCACAGGCAATGCAGCAACCGTCACTACCAACGCAAACCTAACAGGGGACGTAACCTCAACAGGTAATGCAACCACACTTTCAAACGCTGCAGTGATAGGTAAAGTATTAACCGGATATACCTCAGGTGCTGGAACCGTTGCAGCAACAGACACCATCCTCCAGGCAATTCAAAAGTTAAATGGAAACACTGCACTCAAAGCAAACTCGGGAGCGAACTCTGACATTACGAGCTTAACGGGACTCACCACCGCTCTCTCACTAGCACAAGGAGGAACAGGGAGTACCACCCAAAACTTCATTGACCTTACCACCAATCAAACCATTGCAGGAGCAAAGACATTCTCGGATATGCTCTCTCTGACCTCTGCTGGTACTGGGCTCGCAGTAACCAACAATGCAACCATAGGCGGTACCCTCGCATCAGGAGCAACCACCATAACTTCAGGTGCTAGTCGCGGACTCAGCATTACCCAGACATCAGGAGCAGGTACCGCACTGACACGATACACCAATTCGACGGGTGATTTTGATCTCTTTTCTGGATCGGGGACTCCTCTCGGAGCTATTACTGCAGATATCGGAGACCTCTATGTAGATATATCGACGGGAGCGCTCTATCAAAAGAGGACAACCAATGCAGATACAGCAAACTGGATAGCATTTGGTGCGTCAGGAGTAGACACCACTACCGCATCCAATGGACTCACCGTCACAGGAGCTGACGTAAAACTCGGTGGAACATTGTCTGCGGGGACGAGTATCGCTACAGCTGGATTCGCACTCGATATCACAGGGTCTGGAGCATTCAGTACACCAACAGGAGCAAATACATTGAACGGCAACACGAGTGTATCAGGTACCAATACATTCACTGTAGGCACAGGAGCTACCACACTCGGAGGAACACTCGGCGTAACAGGTGCAACCACACTCTCATCCATATTATCATCAGGAGCTATCACCACCAGTGGCAACTTTTCTCAAACAGGAGCTACCACATTTAGTACTGGTACCGGAGCTTTCACCCATAATGGCAACACTAGCGTATCAGGCACAAACACATTCACCGTAGGCACAGGTGCAACAGCTCTCGGAGGTACACTCGCAGTCACAGGTGCAACCACAGCAGCTGCGATCACCACCAGTGGCAACTTTTCTCAAACAGGAGCTACCACATTTTCTACAGGTACCGGAGCTTTCACCCATAATGGAGCAACCACCGTATCAGGTACCAACACATTCACCGTAGGCACAGGTGCAACCACACTCGGAGGTACACTCGCAGTCACAGGTGCAACCACAGCAGCTGCGATCACCACCTCAGGCAACTTCAGCCAAACAGGAGCTACCACATTTTCTACAGGTACCGGAGCTTTCACTCATAATGGCAACACTAGTGTATCAGGTACCAACACATTCACCGTAGGCACAGGTGCGACAGCTCTCGGAGGTACCTTGGCTGTCACCGGCAACCAAACCAACACAGGCAATCTGACCGTGAATGGTAACACTACAATAGGAGACGCAACCACAGACAGATTAACCGTCACCTCACAAATCCTCGGAGCATCCCCACTCGCATTCCAAGGAGCTACCGACAACGGATTTTCAACCACATTCGCATTCGTTGACCCAACCGCAAACAACACCATCACGTTCCCGAACGCATCAGGGACAGTACTCATGTCAGGTAATGCACCACTCTCAGGATTATCAGCTGCAACAGCGACCAACACCATCGCAAACGGTAACAACAACCAATCCTGGAACTGGCTATTGACTGGTGCTACCAATGGATTTGATATTTCAGAAACATCAGCAGCAACCACAGGTACAGGCTACCTAGCATCGATCGGAACACTGGCAGCATCAACTGCAAAACCATTC
>JANPGR010000021.1:0-2013 GCA_031424015.1 Candidatus Nomurabacteria bacterium | reverse complement strand
ACTGATGCGTGTATACCGGTAGTGATTGTTGGGCTAGATAGTATGCTACCTTAGCCACCGTGTTGGGTGATTTGGAGGTTTTCATATGAGTCTATTATATCAAAAGTTGGTGGTTTTCTACAGAGCATGTCAGGTACCCTTATTGCAATACATAGCTATTTTGATACAATCCACACATATGGGGCGAGCACCACGCACAGACCTAGTAGACTACTGTTATCACGTTATCAATCGTGCTAATGCACGCCTACCGCTATTCTTTGATGAAACTGATTATAAGGTATTCGAAGAGATTCTTGGTGAAGCATGTGAGAAGTATGACATGCGACTGTTGGCTTATTGTATTATGCCTAACCACTTTCATTTGGTCGTACAACCTAAACAATCAGGTGACTTGCAAAGATTTATGCAATGGCTGACACTCACTCATACACAACGATGGCATCAAAAGCAAAAGTCTGTTGGTACAGGTCATCTCTACCAAGGTAGGTATAAGTCATTCATAATAGAGCAAGATAATCATTTGTTATCAGTGATACGCTATGTAGAGAGAAATCCTTTGCGAGCAAAGTTAGTCAAAAAAGCAGAGAATTGGGAATACTCAAGTTTATCCCGGAGGCTATCCAGTGACCCTACTCGTAAGAAACTCCTGTCATCATGGCCAATCGCTTTACCAAAAAACTATCTAGAGTTTGTAAATACACCTATAACAATACAAGAACTCGAAGACATTCGCCGGTCTAACAAGAGAGGGACACCTTATGGTAGTGATCAATGGGTAGTAAATCAAATACAGTCTCATGGACTGCAGACAACAGCGAGAGTGGCACATAGACCGAAGAAGGGTACCTGACACCCTTACCTTTTAGTGATTCGAGTTTTGGATTCATAGCAACAATGGATCGGTCCACGCGAATGTGTGAACATTGTGAACATTATAGCAAAATGTGATGATTTGTGATATATTTTATTTGTATGAAAGTAAAAATAATCGATCTAAAAAATTTGGCAAAAAATGCAATTCTTAAATACGGATACTCTGAAAAGGAAGCCGAGAATATTTTGGAAGTGCTAATGTATGCCCAACTGCGAGGCAATAACCAAGGTATTGTAAAATTGATTGGAAAAGGAATCCCTAAACCAGACGATGTTGCAGAAATTAAAATAGAAAAAGATACGAAACTTTCTGCACTTGTGAATGGTGGTAAAAATCATGCAATGATTGTTGTAAACCACGCAGTAGATCTTTCAATAAAAAAGGCAAAAGAGCATGGAATTGGAATTGTTGGAGTGAATCATATAAATACATCCTCTGGAGCAATAGGATATTACACAAAAAGAATTGCCGGAGAAGGATTGATTGGTTTTGTATTTGCTGGATCTTCTGAAACAGTAGCAACCGATGGTTCGTATGAGCCAATCTTTGGCACGAATCCACTATCAATTGCCATGCCAACTAAAAAGGATCCGTTAGTTTTAGATATGGCTACTGCTGCAATGGCATACTTCGGTGTGATTGAAGCAAATACTGCCGGTAGAAAATTACCAGAAGGCATTGCTTATGACAAAGATGGAAATTTAACAAATGATCCAGCCTTAGCACTCGATGGCGCATTACGCACTTTTGATAAAGGTTACAAGGGCTCTGGTCTTTCAATGATGGTTCAAATATTAACTGGTCCTTTAGTAGGAGGGTCATTTACTGGCATTGGTGATATTGCAAACAATTGGAGTGGACATTTGGTCATAGCGATTGATCCAGAATTACTTGGAGGATTAGAATCACTTTCTACTGGTGTCACTCAAATGATAGAAAAGGTTAAAAATACTAAAAAACTTCCGGGAGTAAATGAAATACTTGTGCCAAGCGAGCGAGGAGATAGACTAACAAAAAAATCTTTAGAATCTGGCGATATAGAAATTGAGGATAATTTGTATAATGAATTAGAAGAAGTTATATATCATATATGATTCATATCTCCTATAAAACAATCAATTCCCCTTGGCTCTGCC
>JANPGR010000020.1:0-7785 GCA_031424015.1 Candidatus Nomurabacteria bacterium | reverse complement strand
CCCCTTTCTTTTTATCCACACATACCCACGTTGCCCCATAGAGTGGGGCGGAGTATAATAAATGTGGGATGGAGTGGGATAGTCGTACACGAACACACATTCTTATTTTACTAACGTTTACATTCTTTCTGTGGTGCTCCTCACCCCGCGCAATTGAGCATCACTGAAAGGTTGTAAACAGAGCCTACCATACACATTTATGCTCATAGGAGAATACATACACACACTAGATGAGAAAAAGAGGGTATCGCTACCTGCTAAATTTCGTTCAGAATTAGGCAAAAAAGTCGTAATAACTCGTGGACTCGATGGATGTTTGTTTATATATTCTGAGGCTGAATGGGGCAAATTTGCAGCAAAGCTCTCAGAAATGTCCATGGGGCAGTCTGATTCTCGTGCTTTCAATCGATTTATTCTCGGTGGAGCGGTTGAGACTGATGTGGATGCTTCTGGACGTGTGTTGATTCCTGATTTCCTCAAAACTTTTGCAAATTTGGGTTCACAGGTGGTCCTCGCTGGTGTGGTATCCCGAGTAGAAATTTGGAATCAGGACGCGTGGCAGCAATATACCGGCACCATCGAATCAAAGGCAGACCTACTAGCAGAGAAACTAGGCGACATCGGAATGATGTAATCAATTATGTCTATTCATACACCTGTACTACCGAATGAAGTTCTCGAAATATTGTCAATCCAACCGAATGACACGGTTTTGGATGGTACGTTTGGTGGTGGTGGGCATAGTGTATTGATCGCAGATCGCCTCGATCCCCAGCAGGGCAGTATGATTTGTCTTGACCTCGATAGTGACGCTATCGAGAGGGGTTCTGTAACGATGTCACCTTTTGTTGATGCAGGTTTGAATGTACAGTTCATCCAGAGGTCGTTCGCAGATTTTGCAGAGACAGAAATCGCAGAAGAATTGCGACCTAACAAAATTCTCCTCGATCTCGGCTGGAGTATGGATCAATTCTCTGATCCTCTGCGTGGATTTTCGTTCCAGCATGACGGACCTCTCGATATGAGACTCGACAACTCGGGGACAGCACAGACAGCGGCAGAGATGCTGCAATCCATTGATGAGTATGAGTTGGTAGATATACTTCAAACATTCGGCGAAGAAACCCGCGCAAAATCGATAGCAAAATCTATTATGCGTGCAGTAGAACACAAGGAGATGAACACCACCTTTGACCTCGTTCGTGCCGTCGAGCGTGTGGCTCCACGTTCGGGTCCAACGCATCCCGCTACGAAAACATTCCAAGCGATTCGCATCGCAGTGAATCACGAGATAGGTACACTTACTATAGGTATTCCTGCATTGATAGAAATACTGCCTTCTGGAGGCAGACTCTGTATTATTACTTTTCATAGTATCGAAGATCGTATTGTAAAACAGATTTTTGATGCAGGACGCAAAGAGGGAGTAATTCATTGGGTGAACAAACACGTCATAACACCTAGTGATTCCGAACTCCATACCAACCCTAGGTCGCGCAGTGCAAAAATCCGTTGCATAGAAAAAATATGAAAACAATCCCCATAAAAACCGTTTCTCGTCGTAAAAGCTCTGGAGATATGTTCAAATATACAATTTGGCCTTTATTTATTGTGACATTTATCGTATTTGGATTTTGTACGTTCCAAGTGAACACCTTGGGTTCACAAACTAAAAAAATGGAAACAGAGATAGCCCAAATCGGCCGAGACACTACAGCTCTCCAAACAAAGATATACAGCGCAACCAAAGAAGTTGATTTTATGGCAAAAGTTTCGAGAGAGAGCAATGTAGTATTTAGTGAACCTAGAGATGTGTCTATTCTCTATATGAGACTTCCTGATACGACTACACTAGTTATGAAGTAATATGAGTGATACCCATGTAAAGAAAACAGCTTTACGAGAATCAGCAATGCGATCCGTTGGGCTTGTTGTTTTTTGTTTTATTGTTTTGTTACTCATTTTGATGAGATTGTTTTTCGTCCAGGTGGTTCGCGGTGGTGTGTATCGCGCTCAGGCAGAGAGGATGTATAACAACACACCAAAAGGATCCAGCGAACGAGGTGATATTGTTATGATTACTCGCGATGGAAAGAGGTATACATTGGCTGGTCAAACATCGGTATATCACCTCCATATTGAACCGAGAATGCTAAAAGATCAGGGCAAGGCAATAGTATTCATTCAAAAGCTTTATCCAGGATACACAAAACAAATGCTTGGTAACGTAGTGACAAAAGCAAAAAATTATAGATTCAAAGATGAATTTACAGAAGATCAAATTCACAGAATTTTTGCAATTACTACTATTCCTGAAGGTCCAGCAGGGGTCAGACTCGCAACAGAAAAAAAGAGATATTATCCAGGAGATTCTCTGGCATCCCACGTACTCGGGTTCGTCGGATATGTTGGGGATTCACTCGAAGGTAGATATGGCCTGGAAAAACAGTACAACAGTATTTTGAAAATTCATGATCAGGGGCTCTATACGAATTTCTTTATTGAACTGTTTAGTAATTTCAAATCAATCTCCCAGGATGCATACAATTCTACCGGCCAAGGAACTCTCATCACTACCCTCGAACCCGAAGTCCAAAAGCGTACAGAACAACTATTGGATAAAATCGTAGAAAAATGGCAACCAGACGAGGGTGGAATCATCGTGATGAATCCGAGTACTGGCCAGATTGTCGCGATGGCTGGGACCCCGTCATTCAATGTAAATGAATTCCAAAAGGTGCAGAATTCTTCTGACTTTACGAATCCGTTGGTCCAAAAAGTTTTTGAAGTTGGATCTATTATGAAGCCTCTGATAATGGCGTATGGTATCGAAACAGGAAAGATAACACCTCAGACGACCTATACCGACAAAGGGTCTGTAGTTGTCGATGATAGAACGATTTATAATTTCGATAAAAAAGCTCGAGGCAAAGTGAATATGGAGCAGGTCCTCATCCAATCCCTCAATACAGGAATGGTATTTATTATGGACAAATTACCCCGCAAAGACGTACGAGACTACCTCACGTCACTCGGCCTCAGAGGAGAAACAGGCATCGATCTACCCTATGAATCTACTGGACTCACAAAAAATCTGGATACTCTCAGACGTGTAGAATATGCCAATATTGCATTCGGACAGGGGATAGCCGTGACTCCTATCGCAATTATGCGGGCATTGTCTGTGCTCGCCAATGGTGGGGCTATTGTGACCCCTCATGTCGTTTCTGCAATCGAATACCCACATGGGGCAACGATCGATCTGTCTGCCGAACACGAGAAAAATACAAAACAAATCCTCTCACCGCAGACAGTGAATACCGTGACTGATATGATGGTAAAACTCGTTGATACCAATTTTGTCAATGATCCTAATTATCTGAAACATTATTCCGTCGCTGCAAAAACCGGCACAGCACAGATAGCGAGCGCTGCAGGTGCTGGGTATGGAGTAGATCGCCTGCATACGTTTTTTGGATTCTTTCCTGCACACAAGCCTCAGTTCTCGGTATTTATGATGATTACCAGACCACAAGGGGTAAAATACTCTGCACAGACACTGGCAGGACCATTCCTGGAACTGACACAATTCCTCGTGAATTACTATAGTATCCCGCCGGATAGGGGATTCGAATAGAGGGCGTTATGGATTTTTTGAGTTTTAGTTGTTTCAAATCAACGACGTAGTCGTCTTCCCAGGCTCGACCTGGGATGACGGAAATAACGACCAGCGGGAGTATATTTCCTAATGCAAAGCCCATTACGATAGTTTTTAGCCTCAAGTAATTATTATCTTGCCTCCACTTTTAGCTTTAGAATTCAGAGCTAAACTATTGACAATATTCTGAATATAGGTACTATTATATCCAGAATTTACATTTTTAAAATAATTTTATAACAAACCCCGGTAACATGGGGCAAAAATCTAGACTAATGAAAAAAATAAAAAGTATTAGTGTTTTGTTACTTTTGTGTTTGAGTGCTACGTCAGTGCTTGCACAAAAAAACAAAAAAGAAGTCAGCTGGGTAAATCCAGATGGCTCCATTACGCAAAAAGTTGACGGGGTATGGACTACTCTGAACGCTTGTGTAGACCCTACTGATCGCAGTCAAGCTGACACTATAAAAAATGTTCTGGATTCAATTTTGTTTTTATATAATAAACTTATACTCGAAAATACAAATTTCACCGAAAAATTTTCCTCCGATGAGGAGGATCTAAGCTGGTGGAAAAAACTCTTCAAAGAAAAGCAGGAAATAAAAAAAGAAGGCCTTCTTTCTCACCAGGGTCTGATTGAAGGGGAACAGATTTATCTAAACGGTAAAGCCCTCTGGGCGAGTTTTTTTATTCTAAGACCTAAAAGTATCACGCTATATAAAAAGGGGGATGCCTGGCAAGCAGATTATACATCATATACTTGTAATTACAGCGGAGAATGCGAATATGTAGTTCCAGATAATATGCACAATCTTTTAAAAAAGATATTACTTATTTTGAAAGCCTTAGAGGCTGAACAAAAATAAAATTCTTGTTGTTTTT
Organism: Candidatus Nomurabacteria bacterium; assembly: GCA_031424015.1. Classification (GTDB taxonomy): domain Bacteria; phylum Patescibacteriota; class Minisyncoccia; order Phycocordibacterales; family UBA1006; genus JANPGR01. Next base: position 3,245 of record JANPGR010000020.1, on the reverse strand, counting down.
TGTTTTTAAAACCCCCTTATTGTACGTTGCGAGATAGGGGGTTTTGTTATTCATTTGCAATAATTCTGTATGGTAAATTTAAACATTTGATTGCTCACTTTGTTGGTCATTCCGGGCAAGCCGGAATGACACAAACGACGAAGTCGTCTTTCCAGACTTGATCTGGAATGACGAAAATAATGACTGCAAGGAGTATATTTTTTAATGCAGAGCCCATTATAATAGTCTCTAGTTTTAAGTAACCATTACTTTGCACTGTATTGTAGCTATTCCTGGATTGCGGCTCTGAGGCCGCAATGACGAAGGGGGTGTTGTTAGCTTTTAGAAATCTCTATAGCAATACAAATCGTCATCCCGGACCCCAAAAATAGTGAGCACCTTAAAGTGCGAACATATTTTCTGGGAATTGATCCGGGATCCATACTTAATTGTGTTATTCTCTGGGCTCTGCATTCGTCCCACAAGGGGATACATTTCAATAAAAACATAGTCGTACTCTGTACTCCTTGTTTTCATCATCCCCGGTCGATTATTTCAATAGTCGCCTTATCAGGACTCCTTTGAAATATATCGCCGAGGATGACAACACCTATCGTGCTTCAAAAATCTTTACAGCAATAGATTGTATGCCCGAGAGGGTATTATTCCTCCTCACTCGCCAATTTCTTTGCTTCGCGGAGTTCTGCGATTTTTGCATCAGCAATGGTAGTTGCATCGATCAGGTTAGCCGTCGCGCTCGCTACATCAGCTTCGAACATGAGGAATGGTTTTCTACGGTGGCGGTACCTTTTGCCGATTTCGTCTGCGATTTCTTTGCCGTGACGTGACAACAGAGATAGGGCACCCTGCATTCCATGTTCGGGAAATACTGATACGTATACGGTGATGCGGCCGCCGTGTTCTGACAATACACATTTCGTAATCGTGATGAGTGAATTGTGATATGCATACTGAGAAACCCAATGAGATATTTCTGATCGCATTGCTTCGAGGTATTCTGTTTGGATGTGAGCTTTTCGTGGTTCGAGAGACATAAATAGTTGGTTTGTATAATAAATAAGTAATGAAATCAGGCAAGACTAACCCTCAATCATGTCGTAGCATTCGATAATATCGAATTGGCGAGGTAACCCTGACAATTCTACCATCATTCCGCAGTCGTTGCCTTCTTCGACTTTTTGGCTATTAGATTTTCCAACTTGTATGGATACGACTTTGCCGCGGACTGCTATTTCTCGATTTCTGACAATGCGGAGTGTTTCGCCTAGTTGGAATCTGCCGGATGCAACCCTGACTCCCACGAGATATTGATTTTTTTCTTGGCTGAATACCTTGAGGATTTGTCCTGCGCCGATGATGTGTTCTACCTTTTTTCTGAACTTGCGGTTTTCTGCTATTTCTGCCAGCCATTCACTCATACGATAGATTATTGAGAATTTTTCTATGATGACGAATCGGGTTTCATCCATTTCCAGCGCCTGTTTGTCTATTGAGACATTGAATCCGATAATCAGAGGATCAGTATCAGACGAAACCATTTTGATATCACTCTCAGAGATATTCCCAGTCCCAGCATATACGATTTTGAAAAATACACGATCAGTGATGTGTTTTTTGATCTCAGATATTACTGCATCGATTGATCCAATCACGTCGCATTTCACTACAACAGGAATAATCACCACCTCTTCGTTCGATGGAGCTGTGTCATAGTAACGGTCGGTTGGCGTGTTTTCACTCGCTAGGATTTCTGCAGAGTCTTTGGTTTCGCAAGCAGAAAAAGGCAGCCCAGCAGGGACGGGTTCGTTGAACCCGTAGAGAGTAATAGGGGATGAAGCCATTGCAGTATCAAGCATTTTGCCACCAAAATCTACAAAACTGCGACAAATAGCGATGCTCTGTCCTGCGACTACATAATGAGATTTTTGCAGAGTTCCATTTTTTATCAATAGTGTCGCTGCGATGCCTCGTTGTGTATCGGTATGGGATTCGAGCACAAATCCAGATGCCGGGATCGTAGGGTCATAGGACAGGTCGATGAATTCTGATAACAGGAGGATTGTCTCGAGGAGCTCATCGATTCCCAGGCCCTTTTTTGCAGAGATTTTTACATAGGATACATCTCCTCCGTAGCCTTCGACGTAGACGCCTGCTTCCATCAGTTGGCGGATACAGCGATCGATGTCGGCTCCGGGCGTGTCGATTTTGTTGAATGCGACTAAAAAGGGTACTGAACCATCGAGGATCGTTTTGAGGGCTTCGAGAGTCTGAGGTTTTACCCCGTCATCAGCCGCGATGATGAGGATAGCGATGTCCGCGATATTCGCACTACGTGCACGCGCCCCAGAAAACGCCGCATGACCAGGTGTGTCGATAAAGGTGATCTTTTTATTGATATTTTCTGAATTCTGATACACCACCTCATATGCAGATACGTGTTGGGTGATACCGCCGGCTTCGGATGCGACCGTGTTCGCACTGCGAATGGTATCGAGCAGGGTCGATTTGCCGTGGTCAACATGCCCCATAATCGCTACAACAGGTGGGCGCAAGAGCGGTCGGAGAGAATCAGACATACTCTTTACAGTATACGAATAGTATGAAACTATGCAAGCTTTTGTGGTGTAGTAACATTTGTATTTTTGAGCCTTTTTGGTTCTGATCCCTGAGATTCATCTTTTGAGTAAAAAGATCGAGATATAGTCACTCCAAAAAATACACCACTTTTGAAATTCTGCAAAACTCGCATTCCGACACCTACCAATTGGAATGCTCAGACAGTTTCGAATTCCAAAACGTGGGTATTTGTTTTGGGGTGACTATCTCTTGCATTTTAGGAAATATTTGATAGTATCAGGTGATAAACGCGTATGTCTCAGCAAACCCTCATCAAACTCAAGTCAAAAGCAGGAACTATTATCTATACTTTTCGTAACCGCAAAAAGTATGGAGACAAGAACTTTAAGCTCAAACTAAAAAAATTCGACAAGAAAACTGGCAAGCACGAAATGTTTGCAGAAGGAAAGAAATAATTCTTTTTGGATTTTCTGTTTTGAATTCAGAAAAACGGCGATTCGCTCTGCGAATCGCCGTTTTTCTCTACCTTAGAGCCTATCCCAATAGGCACCAGCCTATTGATAACACTATCAGGCTTTTACGATTTGAAACTGGATATTTCTCGTAAAAACACACAAATACTCATTCTCTGTACTGATAGTACAGCTCATTCGTATTTCTGTATTTTT
>JANPGR010000019.1:0-16712 GCA_031424015.1 Candidatus Nomurabacteria bacterium | reverse complement strand
ACGACGATATTTTATTGGGCATACTATGTGGTACAGAAGACAGTTTACATTGTGGTGCTTGTGGATGTATGTACTCATTCTAGTATTTTAGCACAAGCCGCTGCCAAGCAGACGGGGTATATACCCAGGTCGAATAAAGATATCAAGGCAATTGAAATATAACTCAACGTTTTTGCTAGGATTTCATTTTTTGATATCAAAATTATAATCGAAAACACCAAGCAAATAATTGGAATTAACACGGGTGGTATCAAAAAACCGAGAATGATAAGCGCCAATAATGATGTTATGTAATGTTTCATATGTTTACAAATTATCTTTCTAGATTTATCTCATCTGCCTTGCACGGATAATATCACCTCGGACACCTGACAGCATCTGATCACGCATTGATACGATTTCTGGGAACTGGGCAAAGTAATTTACTTTCTTGTCCTCGATACTAGACCCCGTACGTACACCACCTATCACATAATACGCGAATGATTCTGCGAGGTCTTCTTCGGGATTGGTTGCTGCGTATTCTGTGATGAATGTACCTGGTTTATAGAGATTGTCTTTTTCATCTAACGAATCCTGAATCATAGATTTTGTCCAAAACGACGTTACAAATCCACCGAGGTACGATTTAGTATCTGCGCAACCTTCTGCGGTGTAATAAAATGCACATTTGGATTCTGATATAGTTTTTACCTGCTTGTTGTTCAATGTTATTATGTGGCCGAGTTCATGTACAATTGTCAGGTTGCGCTCGCGCAAGGTAGAATCCTCGTACCCTGCCGTATTTACCACAATGCGCCAGCGGCCATTCATATCGTTGTCATCGACATACGCTAGTACATCACTCTTTGCGTCATCGAACAAACCATATGTCTCGATAAACCCGTCAGACAAAGTATCGGGTGATATCCTACTAATATTTTGCCAGATATCACGCGCCTGTTGAATATCATCGGTAGTAAAATCTACTTTTTCACCCTTTTTTACTGAATAGGATGCAAAGAGTTTTTCTTCGGATTCATTAGGTTTTTCTGAAGGTGGATTTTCTGCGTAGTCACCCTGACCCCAATCACTAATTTCTGCGTCTATGGATTTTTCTATTTCTGCACATTCTGCGTCATCTTGGCATTCGAATGCACATACTGATCTCTCTGCGTCGAAATATTCGTAGCTGGTACATTCGTCAGCAGATTCTGCGTCTGATTCATATACATAGTACTCTTCTGATGGTTTGCGCTCGTATTGTATTGTGTCATCAATTCCAATTTCGGGTAAGAAATCTTTTTGTACGGAAGCACCTGAAAAACCTACTTGATTTCCAAAAAACCAAAAAGCTATCACTACAAAAACCCCGACTAATATCCCAAAAATTATTTTTTTATTTTTCATATACCGATTAGTATATCATATATTATACTAATCTCTATATGAATAAACCTATTACACAAAAGAGATACCTTTATAAAGATAGAGCAAAGTATTACATTCCATACGGATATCTAGTAAGATCTACTGTACTGGTCTCTCTCATTGTTTTTAGTGCGGTTGCGTATCCTGTCAATATGTCGAGTGCCCAGTGCATCCTCTCTCGAGTTTTGTTATCTATAATATTTTGTTCGTCATATACCCCAAAACATTGCTCTACATTTCGCACGATGAGATGCTCAGGGATATAGCAGATGTGATTATTTTTGTAGCTCGTCATACGCATTTCTGCAATTGGATATGCTCCGTTGGTTGCACCAGACGTTACCGCAACTAGTAAAACTGGTTTGTGTGTCAATTCGCCCTCTACGAACATACAAAAGTTTTTCAATGCAGGCGCTGCCATACCATTCCATTCAGGCGTGATAAATATTGCACCATCACACTGTAGTAGTTTTTCAGCTAATGGGTTCCATGCTGCCTGTTGTTCAGGGCTCTCCTCTAGGGTGTCGTCATACAATGGTAGCGGAGTCTCTCCGAGGCAATGTAGATGCACCTTTATGTCTTTTGTTTGTAACACACTTTGTATGTATTCCCCCACTCTTTTTGATTGTGAATCTTTACGAGGTGACCCTACAATAATTACTATATTCATATGATGACAGTATATCACATCAAAACAAAGCGACAAATCCCCGTATTTTTATCTCGATAGGCAGGAATTGCAAAACCCTGCAACGTATGAATAGCTGCAGGGCTTTGGACAGAGCATTATAGACATACTACGCAAAATCTATTGTGCAGTAAGTCTTATAAATGAAGTAACCTGGAGGGCGGAGTCACCGAGATATCAGGTCTAAATGCGTTTTACAACTTTGCAGACCTGAAACTTGTTTGAGGCGTACGCCGAGTTTTGCAAGGTCGAAAAAGTTGGTAAAACGCATTTAGTTAGATAGCAGAGCAAGACGGAGTATTGAGAAGAAAAATTATTGTAATGGGTTTTGACCGCGGATAACCCGTATGAGAAACATTACTACTGCAACAACGAGCAGGATATGGATAAATTTCCCTATTGCGACTACACCAAATATTCCTAGCAACCAGAGAACTAAAAATATTGTTCCAATTGTGACTAACACATATTATGGCAAATATAACACACCTGTGTCTACACCGGAATATCCTGATCTATCTTTTGATATCACTTTGTAATAATAAAATGTTTTGGATTGTAATCTTCCTAAATTTATTTCATGATTACGAGTGAGCGCTGTACGTATTGCGGTTCTACTATTAGTAGTAAAATCAGCAGAAGTACTATATATTACAGAACTGTCTGATAATTCATTTGTTTTCCAATTGAATCGTGAACCTTTATTGTTTTTACTATTTCTGAGAGCAAGAGATAGGTTGTATACTATTGGAGCGCCAGGGTTTTGCGAAGTAGGTGCTGGTGTTGGGTTTGAACTCGAGAGCGTAGAGAGTAATTGTTCCTCTGACTGCCCAACATTCCCAGAGCTATCAGTACCTCCAACCATTACTCTGTACCTCGTCCCAGATTGGAGATTTTTTATCTTTACTATATGATTTGTAGAGAGAGGATTACTGCTTTTCGCAGTATAACTACCTCCAGAGTATACACTAGATGAATCTGATAAATCAGCATGATACCAGACAACGCTTGTCGTGGGTTTGTTTGTATCCCACATTAATGTCATTTCTGTATTGTCAATATTTTGTGTACGAATATTACTCACTATTGGGTTGCCTGTATCAGAATTTGTAGATCCTGCAGTGGAAAAATATGCCGTACCAGATTGGGCTGTTCTACCGTATGCATTTTTTGCAACTGCGTATACTTGAAAATTTGTATTAGTATTCAAATTATTCAAACTAATTGAATGCTGTGTCTGCAGAGTACTCGATTGCACAGAATATGAATTAGTATCGAGTCTATTTTGATAAGATAATTGTATTGTAACAGGCTCGTTAGATATTACGTTTACAATTACTCCTGTTGATGTGACATTTGTAACATACAGTGAACTAATTACTGGAGAATTATCTGCATCTGCATTTGCAAACATTGGTGACAAACCACTCAAGGTTAACACCAACGCGGGGATAACAAAAAAACGAGTAGAAAAACTTGAAAGAGATTTTTTCATAAAACTTTATTTAATATAGTAAGTGCTAAAGTATCTGTTGATCGAAATCGATAATTCGAGAACAAAATATTCTGAAATTATTAAGTATGTATTTCATATAATTAACTATTATATGATATTCATTATGCTTTGAATATAACAAGGTCTCGTCTGAGACTGTGCTAATTATATCTTTGCGACATAACTAGTATGTTCCTTATTTTGACAATAGCAATAGCTAATTGTATTACAACACATATGAGTTGTAATACCTAATATAGATTTTTTGCATTTTTTCAGCATTTCTTATATACTTTCTCTCTATGTCATCATTTCTCTTTGTAGTTTTTATAGTATTTTTCTTTGGTTTTATTTTACTCGATATGTTTCTGCTCAATCGTCGCGCACATACCCCTAGCCTACGGGAGTCTATTGGTTGGACAGTATTTTGGATCGTTATGGCGGGGTTATTTGGAATTTTAATCTGGCGAGAGAACCCGACATCAGCTATAGAATTTTATAGTGTATTTCTCACCGAGAAAATGTTGTCACTGGATAATTTGTTTGTTATATTATTAATATTCAACTATTTTGCTATAGATGAAAAATACCAACACAAGGTCCTCATGTGGGGAATCTGGGGTGCGATTATTATGCGTGGTATATTCATAGGGTTGGGGTCTACTATCGTAAATAATTTTTCATTCATACTTTATATATTTGGTGCAGTTCTCATCTGGAGCGGGATCAAACTTATCAGAGAGGATACGGAACAAGACGCAAATATGGATAAAAACAGATTCTTGCGATTTTTACGCAAACATATTCCCCTCGCAACCGGGGATCACGGTGCAAAGTTTTTCACTCGGCACGAGGGCAAACTACTCGCAACTACATTGTTCTTGTCACTATTGATGGTAGAAATTACTGATCTCATTTTTGCGATTGACTCTATTCCCGCATCTTTCTCTATATCACAAAATGCCTATGTCATTTTTACTGCCAATATGTTTGCTGTTATGGGGTTACGTGCTTTGTTTTTTGTAATCGAATATATACTAGAAAAGTTTCATCTCTTGTCAAAGGCGATTGCATTAATATTAGTATTTATCGGAGGAAATTATTCTTGGGTATCATACATCTCCATATTTCATCTTTTGTCTCCTTGATTGTAATTCTGGCCATACTGACAACTGCAATTATTCTGTCACCTTATGTTTCTAAAAAACAAAAAAGAATAGAGTAATGGTTGTTTCATTTTTTTTTGAGATGTAAAATGACAGCTCTAATTATTCTGGTTGTGTTACAGTATTTGTTATTGCAGGTATTTGGGGTGTTGAATCTATCACAGTTACAACTAATGGTTCGGATGCTTGTGAATTTTGATAAATACCGCTTCCAGACCTAAACATTTCTTTTGTATACCCCAAACCATAGGTATATACCCCTGTATTAGAAACTCTAAAACCAATCGTACGTTTTATCACATTACTATCAGACTCGTATATACAAAATATAAAATTAATATCATTACACTCAACCTGAAAAGACACATTAGCACTATTAGGTATTTGCTCGAGAATTACAAAATCTTTAATCGTAGTAATATTATCACTATCACTCACGCCATCATCTGAAACCGATAATAAATCTGGCATTTCAGGTTTTGATGGTAGGTCTACATCTGTAGCTATATTTATACTAGGAGATTCTGATCCTGCTATAGGTTGATTATTTTTATCTACATACATTGCGACCAAAGTATGTATACCCGTTGCAAAGTCTGCATTTGCCGTACATTCATATGATCCTATCTGTACAGAAAACGCAGTTGCTGTACATATAATTTTGTTAGTATTTTTTAGATTTTGTGAATTTAAATCTGATACACTTTTTTCTATAATCGCAATCTTTTTACCAACAGATGCAACCCCTTTGAATACCGGCCTAGTTTCTATTGAAATAAAATTATTCAATTCGTTCATGTTATTTAATCCTTCTGCCCATTTTAGTACAGGGGTAGTTTGAACTTTTTCTACAATGATTGGCCCTAAAACCGTCACTACCAAAACTGGTGACACAGGTGCAACGTTACCTGCTAGATCTGTTTCTGTTACTTTTATGTTGTAGACACCGACACCTGGTGCAGTGTGAATGAATTTCCATGGAACACCGTTGGTGCCTGTGTTATCTGGTAATTGGGTCGCATATACCGACACGTCATTTACTAAAACAGAGATATTAGATTTCTTTTCTGCAAATCCTGCCAACTGCAGCAATGTCAGTGTAGTTGTATTATCGGTTGTGTTTTCACCATCATCACTAATAGTCAACAAATCAGGCAGTGACGCACCTACAGGGTTAGATGTGTCGATCGTAATCGACAACACAGGACCCGATCGCGATATGTCACCAAAACTGTTTATTTGTTTTGCCGAAACAGCGTATACCCCGTCACGGAGTGCAGTAGTGACGGTACACTCATATGAGTTGTTTTCCAAAACTTTTGTTTCGCAGATTTTTAATTCACCCGCAAAATACTGAATTGTATTACCAAAAACACCGGAGGCTCCTGTGAATGTCGGGGTAGAATCATTAGTTATATTATCTGTAGACAAAGCACCTGAGTCAGAATTAGTCGCCAGATCAGGAGTATTTGGTACAGCTACTGTTTCTGGTTGACGTTCAACCACTATATGGAGTACTGTTGAATCTGCGCTCACATTGCCGGCAGAATCGCTTTGTCGAACGACAACATCATAACTACCAAGGGTTGTAACTGTATGTGTATACATCCATGTTGTTACATTGTTTTCCAATGTGACAGTATGTACGAGTACGTTGTTTACCAACACGGACACTTTTGCTCCTGATTCATTTGTACCGACTAGTTTCAACGATTTACTAAAGGTTATGTTATCTGTACTGCTCGTACCCGTGTCAGATTCGCTCGACAAATCAGGCAATGTTGGAGCAGATATGGCAGTTTTCAATGTGAGATCTAACCCTGTTGACTGTGTTTCTGTTGACCCGTCTTCTGCATAGTATCGTGCAGAGATGGTGTATTTCTTGTCTAGAGACAATACAGGTGAGCATGCATATGTGCCGTCTGTTTTTACTACAGTAGTGCAAAGTGTTTTACCATCAGCAATCAGTTGCACATTGAGGCCAGCAACTCCAGTTCCTATAATCAGGGGGTTTTTTACGTTTGTTATGTTGTCGTTGTTTAATACTCCAGAATCTGATGCTGTATCCAAATCAGGCACACTAGGGACTGCATTGTTTGGAATTGAGCTCACTACAACCACATTCGATTCTGCAGTAAACACAGATTTGTTACCCGCAACATCGGTTTCGATAGATTTGAGCTTATAGGTTCCCAACTTTGGAACACTATAAGTACACTGATAGATGTTCCCTGTTGCAATGGACGAACTGCATGCCAGTAGACCATTTGCATAAACATCAACCTTTGCGCCTGGTTCACCGAAACCTTTGATTTGGAGCAGTTTTGCAGTAGTTTTCATATCTGCACTACTAACTCCTGTGTCACTGATAGCACCCAAAACCGGAACTGTTGGTGCTGTGACATTTTTGGTATCGATCACTATACTAGCGTTTTTAGAAAAGAACTTGGTAGTTTCCGCAATCGCGCTATAACTAGCGTCAGGTAAATCGATTTCGGATTTACAGCTATAGCTGGCATTTGCTAGTGCTGTAGTGCGACATACGGGTGAACCATTTAGTTTTACTGTAACACGCGCCTGAAAAGGTGCCTTGCCACGAAACGTAGGCCGAACGAGGTTCGTGATATTGTCAGTAGTAGATATACCACTATCAGAAGCAGCGTCGAGTCCAACCGAAACTGAATCGGATACTGTCAAAGTACTCTGTGCATATACAGGAACACAATATGAAAAACTGATAATACTGATAATGAGCACTGACCAAACACAAGGTGATTTTATATTCATATATCTGTATTATACCATGTCAAAAATTTCTCAATTTTTGTTATACACATCTCCGTACTAGTATAATAGTATATTTTCCAGTTATTTATGTTGATTACCTCGTTTGAGGTATGAACCAGTTAGCGTTATAGTCTATAACCTGGTCTGATTAGCAATCTGGTATAAAATCCATTATATAATCGCTGAAGGGGTGCATCTCAATAGAGAATGCATCCTGAATCCAAATACATAGAATTCGTGATTATTTTTGTGTTGGAATACATGCAATTACATTTGCTCTCGTATTGCAGGTGCCCTGCATAGGGCCTACACTACATGTAGCCCCCTTTGATTTAGTCGCGCATGCTGTAATAGCCCCTGCTGGAGGTTTGGGTTCTGATCCGTTTTGACTCGATTTGATACCTTGTTGATTTTGATTCATTCCCGATGTGTTCTGCATAGTTGGACCAGATGTTGCCTGGCTCGTCTGTACTGGAGTACCTTTGAAACAACCAATTGAATATGGATACTCATCTGTCATAACATAATGATATATCGAAACAGTTTTTCCATTCCATTTTACCTTTGATTTAGTTCCGTGGCATTCATCCAAATCTCTATTGGATAGTTTTTTTCCTGCACTATCATATCCCGTATAAATACCAAATCCATCCAAAGCATACCCAACCAATACTTGTTTTGTACCTGATTTTTTGTTCAAACATTTTGACATATTATGATAATGATATTCACCAGATCGCTCTGGGTGACCTCCACAGGAGTCTTGTATCTCGTATGCAGCAGCATCGCGACCTTCACCATCAAGAGCATTGAACAGTGCTACTCCGCTGGTCGTAACACCTATCATACCCATCGGTACACAGCTAGGTTGTGTTGCAATTTTAGGATTCAGAGGCAATGTCAATGACACGGTCTGCGCCTGAATAGTATTGGGATTTTTATCATATTGATAAGCATCGTCACTGGATGAGATTGGATAGATACCCGTTGTATGATTAATTGGTAAAGAATTACTCTGTATTGTACGATGTTCCGATTTCACAGAAAATTTTGCGCTTGCGTTAGGCCATTTTACAGCACCATCTACTGTAGGTTTTTCACTAGGGTACCATAATCCATTTCGCAGCCACCCTCCAGATGCATCTGCGCCTCCACCACCTTTGGGTACTTCGCACGCGTATACATAACCGACAGCCGGAGTAGTTGTTGTAATTTTGTTATCACCGACAGGGATACCTGATTCTGCTATAGCTATATTACTCGTAATTATTGACAACACTGCGAGAGTACTAATAAACAAATAGTTGGTATATTTCATATACTATTAGTATATCAAATTTGTGAGAATAAGTAGTATGTTTATAACTAAATTTCCACAAAAACTCCTGCAACTATACCCATCCTACCAAACTACAATAAGAGTAATAAGTGCCGACAATGCATGCCATATACTATGTGACACTGCATAGTTTTTACTTTTGAAAAAGTAAAAGAATGCAAGGATTATCAAAACGAGTAAAACAATGAGCTTTGTAATAAAAAAAGTAGTAATACTTTGTGAGAATAACATACTAAAATTGGCAATAATCAGCACGTTAGCACAAAAGTAATCCATACTTTTGTTGAATTTTATATTGGGCGAAGCGTGATAATTCAACGAAACGAGAATCTGGACAAAGAAGGCTACTGTATACCACACAGGAAAATTATTACTCCAAATATACAACAGAGGAACCAGCCAAAAAATATGCGAAGAGATCAGCATCCAATACCCAATTGGGTTGCTCGATAATGTAGGGTGAAAATCTTTTGATCTTTGTGTAAATAATTTTTGTATCATATATTTAATCTTTTAGAACCTATCCAATAACCCATAGCGAACCCTCTTCACAAGAAAAATAACGACTGAAAGGAGTATATTTCCCGACAGGGGAAGAAAAGCGCCGTAGGACGCGTGGGTGAGTCTTGGGTTATTGGATGGGTTCTTAGAGCTCTCGACTATCATATGCCCAGTGCAGTAGTGCCTGGCGTTGGCGTGGTCGACACGACAGTACCCCACGAAACGGGCACCCACCCTGCAACCAACGTATATGTCGGCGCATACCTTGCCAGCGTTTGATCTGACGTGCATCGTCACTGTGGCGACGACCCATATAGTATCTACAGTACCACTGGAACCAACCACGTGGATCATCAGCATGTATCCATCCCGCTTTTCGCCACTGTGCCAATGACTGACTGGCGCGTATTTTGAAAAAGTTTAACTTTCTGTCATATTTTTCTGTGTTCAATTTTGCATTCATATACCAATCCGATGGAAATTCATCCCGACAATCCGTCATGTAGTGCCCACCGAATACCCCCAATTCGAGCATTTCTCGAGGGGTTAATTCGGGTTGAAAATCTGAATGGAAATTCTGGCCCATCGGCTCGGTCAATTCATAGCTATACCCCTGCTGCATTTTGTCGTTGACTATTACTGTTTTATGCACATCTTTTTTCATACATCGAGTATACCATTATGATTATTTTTATACTATTCCCCAAAAGTAAACGCATACAATCGTGCCGGAGTGGCGCCATTCCAATACAGGGTGAGTACGTGATCATTTGTATCATTGTCATTTTTATAAATCTGATAGAGTTTGGATTCGCCAAAAATTATCTGACTATCTTTTGTGTCTTTGCCGGCATTGTTGGCATCCAACGGTTTGCCATCGATCATTATTTCGGCCATGCTCGCAGGTAGTGATTCTGCGACCAAATACACCGCTGGGGACCGGAAATGGTACTCTAGTGATGATTTACGTCTATCTGTTTCTATATATTCTGGTTTTTGTTTCCAATTGGTTACTCTATATCTATGCAATGGTAAATCCCCGTTTTCTTTATGTTCGTATTCTGACCTATCACTACCCAAATAGGTTTCAGGAGAAATATTGGAGAAATTGGTGGATGTGTTCGGGTTGGTCGGCTCGCTTTGCGAGCCGGCTGTTTGTATTCCTATGTCTACCGCATCCACATTACTACCTGTTTTTAGAATAGTGTTTCTCTCGGTCAGCAGTTCTCGTATCATTGATTCTGTTTCATCATAACCACCTTCGCCTATATGGTCATATACTATATTTCCATTCAAATCTATAATATATTTTCGTGGCCAGTAATTATTATTATATGCATTCCAGGTTCCATAGGAGTTATCGAGAACTATAGGAAATGTCAATCCATATTGTTTCATCGCCTTTTCTACATTTTCCTGTTTATGTTCAAAAGCGAACTCTGGTGTATGTATTCCTATCATACGCAGTCCTTTTTCACGGTACTTTTCATCCCAGGACTTTAGATATGGGAAAGTACGAATACAATTGATACAACTATAGGTCATTATATCCAGTAAAATTATATCTTTCCCGATATAATCAGCTAATTTGATTGATTTTCCTCCTGTATTCACAAATCCTCCTGGATCTACTATCTCTTGCCAACGGCCCAATATTTTACGATCTGAATTCATACGAGAAATACTAGGTGTCAATTCATTGGTATCTTTTTCTTTGTTGGTAGATTTTTGTAGCAAATTTTCTTCTAATGTGGTTACTCCTATACCGCGACTGACTAGGTAGGTTTCTATTTTTTTATCAACACCTGTAATAATGAGTACCGCAACCAATATTATGATTCCACCTATAACCTTTTTAAATACTGAACCATCTGACACCTTGTCCGCTATTTTGTTCAACATACTCTGGCCTACCAGAGAAATACAAAACAATGCCAGTGCCAGCCCCAGAGCATACGCGGATAAATACACAATACCGAGGCCAAATGAAACGGGCAACACTGTAGCCAGAATGATAAAATATGTCGGCGAACACGTAGAAAAAACAGGTCCCAGTGCTGCGCCCACCACAACATCTCCCCAAAATGATTTTTTCAATGATCCTGTACCTACAGCGCGATTAGATGCTTGGGATAGTTTCCCTACCCCAGGTATTCTATACCACACATTGGGCCATACCATGGTAATTCCTAGAAAGAGTAGTATTCCCCCTGAGAGATAGCTCCAAAAAGAAGCCGGTATATTTATCAATGCGGTAGATGCTTTTAATATCAAAGTAAACACAACTACCGTGACAGCTAGTGATACTGCGATAGTTAATGCGCGTTTGCGTGACCCTGATTCTAGTGAACTACCTACAATTACCGGCAGTAGGGGCAGTACACACGGAGCCAATATAGTGAGCACACCAGCAATAAACGAAGTAAAGAGTAGAGTCATAGTAATTGTGTTTGTTTGTTAATAAAATTACAAAATACTATTTTACATTTTTATAAATTTCTTCTGTACTACCACCACGCCACGATGTGATCATTTCACCTTTTGCATCTACCTGGACAAATGTATGCTGTGTTGTTACCCCATATTTTTTCTTGAGGTCTGTTGATGAGTCATAATCTACTTTGAATATAGTGTATCCCATTTTGATTGACTGTGCTGTCAGAGATTTATCAGCTGATGCGCAAGTAGGGCACCAAGGTGCGTGAAAGAATAATATGTTTTTATCTGTCATCGACAACTTTGTCATAACGTCAGTTGGTGCAACTGTCATATATGAACCCATTTTTTTCATCATTTCTCCATCTTTCATCATTGCACCTTTGTCCATCATTTTTGAATCACTCTTCATCATCCCTTTCTTTATTTCTTTTTTCTGCATTATTTTCTTTTTCATCGCATCTTTTTTCATTTGCATTTTCTGTTTTGTAGTCATCTTTTTTTCCATTGTCTTGTCTTTCATCATTACACCCTTGTCTGCCATCATGGTATCACCCTTTATCATTGAGTCTTTTTTCATCATTGTATCTGTTGTCTGAGCAAATACTCCTGCAGCAGGTATGAGTGTCACAATCCCCAATAATCCAGCACTTACTTTGTTTATATTCAACATAAATAAAATATAATTAATAACTAATAACATACTCACAACTACGAATTGTTTGTATGGATACAGTATATATCAATACTAATATATGTAAAGTAAGCTTTACATTATAACTGTGGATATTACGAAATAAGTTTTATTATTTTTTTATCAATAAATTTCTGCAATCTATACCACCCTACAAATCCGAATACAATAAAAAATAGCGATATTCCTTCTATCAAATAGGATATTTTTTTATATATTTTCAGATTGATAATTTTTTTTTGAATATATTCTGAGGTAATTTGATTATGGTTCTGCCTAATTTGCATATCTCTTAGTTTTTTTGTCAATAAGGCTGAATTATCTAATTGGCCTTTTAAAAATGAGTATGTCTTTTTGTTTGTATCATTTGTTAAACTCATAGTATCTTCTTTAAGAAAATTTACTTCTAAGTTTAGAGTGCCTATCTCTTTATATAAAAGATATATTTCATTTTCAATCTTATTGCTTTCGATTGTAACTAAGTAAAAGCTAGCAATCAATACTACTATACCAAAAGACATTATAAATTTATATAAATTATTTGTTTCAAAAATATTAATTATCTTTTCAATCATATCTAATTTTTAAAATACAACACTACCCTGTTGATCATTTTTGCAAGTATTGCAGCGGACAACGCACCCACCATCCACGGGTTAAATGTTTCGTGCAACTGATCGACAAACACGCCGATACCAAGTACCAACATAACGATGAACAAGGCATAGCGATCAGCGATCCTCTTGTGTGATTCGTCTCGTTCATCACCACGATGTTCGAACAAAAACATAGCGATCAATGTACAAATCAATGCTATCGATGCATAGGGTAACGTATGCGCTATCATTGCATTCATTGACATCATAGAATTATGACTGGTGGTAATCAGTAGTATAATTACTACAACAATCGAAATAACAGATTGGATAATGAGTTTTGTATTCATAGCTATAGTATATATTATGGTTTCCATTCGACAAGGTCAGTAATCGGAACAGACAAAATGTGCGCCAAATGAAACGCAAGCGCAAGAGAAGGCTGATACGTGCCTCGCTCTAGTGAAATTATTGTTTGCCTCGAAACATCCGCAAGATCAGCGAGCTGTTCTTGGGTCATTTTAGAATCTTTTCGGAGTTCTTTTAATCGCAAGATAATCATAAATAAGCACGATTCATCAACTATGCAGCAGTATCGGTGGTGTCTTTTTCTTTTGTATTAGTATTAGATTCTGGTTTTTCTTCTGTGTACGTTGTATCTTTTACGTCTTTATCTCTATTGTGATGTTTAGTGTGTTTATGAGGTTCTGCATTTGGCATTATCACTGCAGCGATGATATAAAAAATCACCATAGGGATAACCCCTGTGATAATAGTAACGAATACAAATACTATGCGAAATAGTGTTGGATCTATTTCGAAATATTCAGCGAACCCAGCCAGTACGCCTGACCAGTTTTTGTTTTTGGATTTTGTGAGTTTTTTCATAGTGTTTTGAAATATTATTCTGTTGTTCTACCGTCGAATTCTGGAGAATCTATTTCTGCATCATGTTTGGTCACCCTCGTAATACCCTCTAAATGATGTGAAGGTGAATAAATAGTATACAGTTTCAACATTTCTGTCGAAGAAGTATTGATAACATTGTGTTGTGCCCCCGCAGGTACAATAATGACGTCGCCATCCTCTACTGCATATTCTGTTTCATTGATGATGACTTTTCCTGTGCCTGATTCAAACCGAAAAAACTGATCGCCATCCTCGTGGATTTCGAGTCCGATGTCTTGGCCTGGTTCGAGCGTCATCAAAACCAGCTGCATATGCTGTCCTGTGTATACAACCTTGCGAAAATTATCGTTAGCTAATGTGTCTGATTCTATTGGTGCATGGTATCCTTTTTTCATATATAAATAGTAGATTAATGAGTAATATATTAGACTTCTTTCACAACCTTCCAAAACACGAGTCATGGCTCTCATCCTCATCGACCGCAGCCTTTATGGACAAGATCTCATCACTGGTGTTGTCGATTGCGGATAGGTTTTCTCAGTGTTTTGAAAGAAGTCTATTCATTATATCATACTTTCAAAGAATTTTTGACAATGTAATTATGTGTTCAAAATGAGATTCAGAAACAGGCTGAATCGACAGTCTGGACCCTGTCTGTGCGACCGGTATGCCCGATAATTCAGGATCATTTTTTATGACTTTGAGGGGTACAGGATTGTCGAATTTTGAAACATACTCGACATCAACACAATACCAAATCGGTTTTTCTCGTGTAGATTTTGGATCGTAGTGCTCATCATTGACGAAAAACTGACCGTGATCTGGATGAGCCGGCGTCGCAATACGAGCGATTCCATACACTCCCGAAGGTTGTGAGGTCGTACCATTTGAATGATAGAACAGGACTTGGTCCCCTATCTGCATTTCATTCATCATAAAATTTCTGGCCTGATAGTTACGAACGCCTTCCCAGCTCGTCACGCCAGCGCGAGCCAAATCATCAATGCTATAACACTCTGCTTCGGATTTCATGAGCCAGTAATTCATGAATGTCTATTATAACGAAAGTTTGATAGATAATTCATTCAACTGTTTTTCAGAAATTGTTGATGGGCTATCCATCATGATGTCTTGGGCTGTGCGTGTTTTCGGGAATGCGATGACTTCGCGAATATTGGGTTCATTCTGGAGGAGCATAATCAGTCTATCGAATCCCCAGGCGATTCCTCCATGAGGAGGCGTTCCACTGCGAAATGCGCGCAACATGTGTCCAAAGTTTTCCTGAATAGATTCAGGTGAATATCCGAGTATGTCGAACACAGCAGTCAGTGCCTCTGCCTGATGATTACGGATTGATCCTCCGCCGATTTCATACCCATTCAATGTTATGTCGTATTGTGACGTGAGAATGTTCCCAATGTTTTTCTTGTTCATTAGATCATCATGATATTCTGGCATCGCTGCTGAAAAAGGATTATGGGTAAATGTCCACGAACCGAGCGTGTCTGGATTGTCTGACGTAGCTGTCGATTCAAAGAAAGGAAAATCAATAACCCAACAAAAAGCCAGTAGATTAGGATCATTTTTATCCGTGCGAATATCTGGGCGATCAGAATTATACTGGCTCATCGCGTCAGCATAGGTAATACGTGGGAATGGGATTTGTTGAATTTTTTTTTCTGGATAGAGTTTTGTGACCAAATCAATCAATACACGTTCGTTCAACTGCATCACGTCTTCGCGCTCTACGAATGACATCTCCATATCGATCTGGGTGAATTCTGGCTGGCGATCCCCTCGTGAATCCTCGTCGCGGAGACATTTTGCAACCTGGAAATACCGTTCGATACCGGATGACATCAATAACTGTTTGTACTGCTGAGGAGATTGTGGTAAAGCATAAAAATGCCCTGGATACACTCGTGACGGGACTACGTAATCACGTGCACCTTCGGGAGTTGATTTGGTCAGGAGAGGTGTTTCTATTTCGAGGAATCCCTCGGCCTCGAGACTATCACGGATAAATTTTGCAGTGCGAGATCGCATAACCATATTGTCCCGCATACGAATACTACGCAGGTCGAGATAGCGGTTACGGAGGCGGACTTCTTCGTCGATGTCGATCGTAGTATTTGTGATTTCAAATGGTGGAGTATCTGCACTATTCAAGACTGCGATCGATTGTATTTCCATTTCGACAGTACCATTCAATACGTCTAACTTCTTTTGTTTTTCTGGGCGTTCGTTGATGATTCCTGTTGCTGATATGACGAATTCACTGCGGAGGGTTTTTGCCAATTCGAGAGCTGGTGAGTCAGACAATACCACAGCTTGCACGATACCGCTACGATCACGAATATCCAAAAAGACCATTTTCCCTTGATCGCGATAATTGTGCACCCAACCCATAATGGTGACTGTATTTGATATATTCCCTGATAATTGATCGATATTGGTTCGTTGCATAGAAATTCAGTATACTCTACTCTGACAGGTATTTCAATCTGGATTGGTTCGTTTTGTAAGGAAATGAAGGGACCTCGGGGCCACGAGAGATATTAACTCAATTACAATCTTTGCTTTTGTTGTTCTGGATCCCGGATCATTTCCGAGCAAACATAGTCGTTCGTGCCTCACTCCTTGTTTGTCGGGTCCGGGATGACAAAGAGGGCCGTTTCCTACGGAAACGGC
>JANPGR010000018.1:0-6472 GCA_031424015.1 Candidatus Nomurabacteria bacterium | reverse complement strand
ACGACGATATTTTATTGGGCATACTATGTGGTACAGAAGACAGTTTACATTGTGGTGCTTGTGGATGTATGTACTCATTCTAGTATTTTAGCACAAGCCGCTGCCAAGCAGACGGGGTATATACCCAGGTCGAATAAAGATCTCTATTCCTACCAAGACATTGGTTTTAGAAAAACTCCAATTCTTTTGTTAAAATCAGAGCTTTTGTTTTTATATCACCTCATACCCCCTAAAATCTCGCCCGCAGATAATCCCATCAATGGGCTTGATTAGTCCATTAGGACGATGTTCGTCGCGCCATTTTTCAGCGCGGGCTTCACAGTTCTGGGGAGACTCCCAGATGTATTGATAAAATTTCATTGTTATAAATTTTTCCTTCTTAACCCAAGAATTACTCAGAGAGTACTCTCTCTCTCTGTAAAAGTCAAGAGGTTGGTTATCAGAAACCAAGTAAAGACAAACCACCCCGCCCTATCGGGCACCCCTCCACAGAGGGGAATTAGGCTCAGTCAGGTTTTTTTGTAACTATAAATACTGAGTTAGGTATTCCCCTCCTTTGGAGGGGTGGCGCGCAGCGACGGGGTGGTCTTTTTCGAGAAAAAGGCTCAATTCCGAAAAATCGAGAATGTGTGATTTCTCGTGGTTTTGCAAAAGAAATCTGAAATTTTTAGACCGCAGAATATATGGTATACTGAGCAGAATATGTCATTCGTCCACCTCCATTGCCACAGTCATTACAGCCTCCTCGATGGACTCTCAAAGGTAAAAGACATTGTAAACCTAGCAGTTGAATACGGCATGCCAGGCCTGGCTCTGACTGATCACGGGGCTATGTATGGCGCGATAGATTTCTACCAAACGTGCAAAAAAGCAGGAATAAAACCTATCATCGGAGTCGAAGCCTACATGGCAGAGCGATCACGATTTGATATGGTACACGGTATCGATAATCGCAGATATCACCTGACCCTACTCGCCCGCAACACTCAGGGATACAAAAACCTGATGAAATTAATCTCTCGTAGTAACACCGAGGGCTACTACTACAAACCTCGTATGGATATGGACCTACTGCGGGAACTTGGCGATGGTCTCATCTGTCTGTCTGGCTGTCCTGGGAGCCGATTTATCAAATTATTAAAAGACCATCAGAAAGTCCAAGCAAAAATGCTCCTCCAGGAATACATCGACGCATTCGGCAAGGAATACGTTTTTGTCGAAGTGATGAATCACCCTGAGGCAGACTGGAGTAGTTGGTATTCACCACTCATCCCGACAATCATAGATCTGGCACAGGAGCTCGACCTGCCCATCGTTGGTACCTGGGACAGTCACTACCCACGCAAAGACGACAAAGAAGCACACAACACCCTCCTCAAAATCAATACCGGTGGTGACGGCAAAGAGGGCCTCAAAATTTCTGGAGATTACAGTTTTATCGATCCGAATGAAGCCCGAGAATTATTCGGTTTTATTCCCGGAGCACTCTCTAACACACTCAAAGTACTCGACCTCGTCGAGGATTATGATTTAAAACTCGGAACTTGGTTTTTCCCTACGTACCCAATCCCAGAGGGCACCACATTCGAGAGCGAACTCCGCGATATGGCATACGCAGGATTCGAAAAACTCGGAATCGAACAAACTCCAGATGTGATCGAACGCGTCGAATACGAGCTGGGCGTTATCAACATGAAGGGGTATCCTTCGTATTTCCTCTGCGTTGCTGATTTGATTAATTTTTGCAGAACATCAGGAATCTATTCCAACACTCGAGGATCCGCAGCGGGATCAATGGTGTCCTATTTGACCGGTATTACCAACATTAACCCGATGAAATATGGTCTCATTTTCGAGCGATTCTTGAATCCTGAACGTCCATCCCTGCCCGATATTGATATGGACTTTGCCGACGACAGGCGCGACGAGGTCATCGAGTATACCAAACAAAAATATGGACGCGACGCTGTCGCACAAATCGGAACATTCGGAACCATGGCAGCAAAAGGATCTGTTCGTGATGTCGCGCGCGCTCTGGGATATCCATACAGTGTTGGAGATGGGATCTCGAAACTGATTCCTCTCGGGGCCCAAGGGTCTCTCATGACGATTAAAAAAGCATTCGACCTCGTACCCGAACTCGCAGAAATGTACGAATCCGATCGTAGTTGTCGCGAGATTATCGACCTCGCAAAAAAAATCGAAGGAAACGTCAGACACGTATCTGTGCATGCTGCAGGTGTGATTATTTCACCGACGGGACACATCGATGATTTTTCTCCTATTCAGCTCGACCCAAAAGAAGGAAAAATTATTACTCAATACAGTATGTATACGGGCGATCGCGAAGGTGTGGTGAACTTGCCAAAGTTCGACTTTTTGGGACTGCGTAACCTATCGATTATGGCGCAGGCTGTCGAACGTGTAGAGAAAATTCGTGGAATCAAAATCGATATGGAAAAGATTCCTGATGATGACCCTGCAACGTATGAAATGCTCTCTCGAGGAGACGCAGTAGGTGTATTCCAATTCGGATCAGGAGGTATGCGTCAATGGCTCAAAGAGCTCAAACCGGGCAGCCTCGACGACCTCATCGCCATGGTTGCACTCTACCGTCCGGGACCTATGGCATTTATCCCTGAATACATCGCCAGAAAGAGAAACCCAAACAAAGTCATCTATATCGACGCACGCCTCGAGCCGATACTCAAACGTACGTACGGTATCATTATTTATCAAGAGGACATTTTGATCATTGCCGTAAAACTCGCAGGATACAGCTGGCTCGATGCAGATAAATTTCGCAAAGCGGTGGGAAAGAAACTTCCCGAAGAAATGAAAAAACAACACGAAAAATTTACCGGAGGTTGTATCGAAAATGGAATGAAGCCAGCAGTCGCCGAAGAGTTGTGGGAAATGATCGAAACATTCGCAGCGTACGGATTCAACAAAGCTCACGCTGGTAGCTATGCTCAGTTGGCTTATAGAACCGCGTATATGAAGGCGAATTATTTCCCAGAATTTATGACAGGGGCGATGACCGTTGAATCTGGTAACTGGGACGAAGTAGCCATCTACATCAGTGATGCAAAAATGCATGGATATGATGTATTGCCACCTTCTGTGAACGAGAGTTATATGGATTTTACCGCGGTGACCGAATCAGGACAATTGACAAAAAAAATTCGTTTTGGACTCAGTAATATAAAAAACTTTGGAACAAAAATCGGAGAGACAATATTACACGAGAGAAAATCAGGTGGCAGATTTACCAGTCTCGAAAATTTCCTCGAACGAGTCCAGGACAACCACATCAACAAGAAAAATCTCGAAGCACTCATTATGTCAGGTGCATTCGATGAATTCGGAGAACGTGCACAAATGTTGGGAAACATCGAAACCATATTAGCATTCCACAAAGACACTTTGAAATATTCAAACAGTCAACAAGTTTCCCTCTTTGCAGGGTTATCCGACGCGCCGACAGCACAATTAAAACTCGCGCCATTTCCACCAACTACAAAGACTCAACGCCTCGCATGGGAGACAGAACTCCTCGGGATGCCCTTATCAGGACACCCTCTCGATGAATATCGTGATGCAAAAGAATTCAAAATGATTCAAAAGATAAAAGAAGACCCAAAAATGCGCAATGTTCGCGTACACATTGGAGGAATTGTAGCAAATTATAAACAAACCGTAACAAAGAAAAAAGCAGAAAAAATGTGTATGTTCAGTATTGAAGATTTATCAGGAAAAATGGACTGTGTAGCATTTCCTGAATGTTATGAGAAAAACAAAGACATTTTTGTAGAAGGAAATATCCTCGTCATCAGTGGAACATTCCAAGTCCGCGATGGCCGCGAAGGATTCATCATAGATACCGCCCGCAAACTCGAAGGAAAGGCATAGTAAAATCACCCAAACAAAAAAACCAAAATACTCATATCAGGAATCCATAGAAAACGATCTAGGATTCAACTAATATTTGTATTTTGGTTTTTATTATAAAATAAATAATTAAAAGAACTTTAATTCTTTTAACTTTTTTTGAGTATATTTTGAACCTACCTGAACCTACCCCCTCCATTGAGAGAACCACCTAAGAGGTGGTTAAAATTAGCAAAAATGCTAAAATTACTTCATTATGAACACAAAACGTAAATTCACAGATTCACGAGACGCTCTAGGATATCAGCCCTCTGCTTCATTTTTTATAGTTTTACTTCACTATTAAACTTAAAAGTTTTTTCTAAATTTACAATTTCCTCAATAGTTTCCCTATTCATGGAATAGGTGATACCATGGATACCTGCACCCATAAGAGCGCTAGGAATAACAGTACCTGTTTGGACTAAGTCCCTTAACACAGCATAAACTCTTTGAGAATAAGTATGTTTCTTTTTTGATATCTCATTAACAGTTACGCCTTTTCCGTTGAGGTGGCATAGATATACCACTATATCTATATTTCCATGCAGTGTCCTGAGAATTCTGTATACCTCTCCTATTCCCACACCATCAACCAACGTACTTTTAATCTTTTCGAAGCAACTTTTATATTTATTCCATTTTTTTTCATCTATGAGATATGCCCATCCTCTATATTTTTCATGTATCACATCCTTTATGAACCCCACACATTCAAGTTCTCGAAAGAACCTGAGAATGGTAGATCTTTCGAATCCTTTTGCAACCAATTCGTCTCGTGACACCCCCACTTCAAGATGTTTACACATTTCAAAGGCAAGAGAAACTTTGTTCTCATTGGAAAAGATATGTGCCAAAAGTAAGAAAGCTCCTATTTTTTGGATATCTTTCTTGTCGAAGTTTTGCATTTCTTTTCTGTGATATTGTGGCGAAAATACACCAGATTTTTTTGCTCTCCAAGCTGTAGTACGAGATACTCTTTGCACATCTCCTTTTTGAAATTCTACTTTCTTTTTCATTTTTATTTCTTTATTTATTTTTTCCTACTCTATTATACAGGCTTTTCGGATTCCGCCTTTTCTTTTTTAAACACCACATCTTTTTGCAAAAAACTGATATGATGTTTATAAAAAGGGAAACTGTGACAATGTCGCAACAAAAGATAAAAAAATATTTATCAGCTGTCAGGGAAAGTTTCCAGGTTCCCTTTTTACTTATTTTACTTAAAAACAATTCACCTCACCCCGAGGTGTACAATATACTTAGAATAACCGCTCTAAAGTATTTACAATTTTTAGACTGAAATAAGACTAGCGCCTTTAACTCGGATTACATATGTGACCACACATGATTCGAATAAAAGGCGGAACGGTTACCAACAGGTTTCCGTTCCGTACCTAAATCATTTCAATGAAAGGAAGCATTCAGGTTTGAATAGTCGTTCAAACCCGAAACAGGGTACCCTGTTTGCTTTTTTCAATATTCAACGCTTTCCCGTTTTGACTTCAACACCCCCGAACAAATTTTCGAGACCGGTCAAGCCATTAGCTGGCGCAGTTGCAGCAGCTTTGGTGACACGTTGTTTTTCCTCCTGGCGATTTCTCTTTTGTTGCAGGCTTTGGATGTAAGCATCCAAGTCAGCAATCAGTTCTTCACCCTGTGTAAGATAGCCGGCAATCCGCTCTGCGTCGCGACGATTGAGGTAGTACTCGATATTCTCTCTGTACCGTCTCGCATTATCGCTGTCGTCATTGCTGGGGATTTCGTAGTATTTTCCATTCTCCTGAAGGATGTCCAACAGTATCGGTAGAACTACGTTTGCCCGAGTTTCCAGTGCGGTGAATTCGGTAACGCGCTGCGCAGAGGTTGCGATTATGGTTTGAACCATTTCTACACCTTGTGCATACAAGCGCTGAGCATCTTCCAGATTCTCGTAGCGAACTGCGTAGTTCAGACTGGATTGGATTTGCCGGAATTCATAGAGCTCATCGGAAACGAATTCCAGGTCGGCAATCTTGGCTTCTTCTGCTGCGAATTCTGTGGCGATGCGGGCCAACTCTTGTTCCAGTTTTTCTTTGGCTTCACGCTGGAGCCTTTCTTGCTCCAACTTGATTGCCTCGAAATTCTGGCGGAATGCAAACATTTCTCCTTGGAGACCAGTAATCAGTTCCGGAATGGAAGGGATAGTGCTGAAATCTTCGGAAGCCGTGGTAGCGAGTTGTGCAATTTTTTCACCGGCGACCTTTTCGTATTCCCGTCCTGCATCTGTGTTATACCCACCGGATTTGAATGGTTCCTCGTTTGGAGCACTCTTCATTTCCTTGCAGGCTTTTTGCACCAGCCGGATTAGCGCTGTCTTGGTCGTAATTTCCGCTTCTTCCTGCGTCTTGTACAGAAGTACTATAAACCACCCACGCGGCCAAGCCGTCGGGGTATTGTGGGTACATATGACTAGAACAGACTGAGTTGTTTGTCTCCATCATTCGTTTTTCCTTGGTTGGCTACATACCTTTCTACAACTGACCAATTACCTCTCTCCGAG
>JANPGR010000017.1:0-1822 GCA_031424015.1 Candidatus Nomurabacteria bacterium | reverse complement strand
CAGGTGCTACTCGAGACCAACGAGCTCACCTTCTATAATTGAGCGGCTGGGCCGAAGTTATTGACGTTCGTATTCGCCTTTGCCCAGGCGTTTCAGAACAGTAAAGCCGGCCTTCTTGGCGTCGGTCACGGAGAGCGGCTTGAGCTTTAAGGGCGAACTGAAATTGGAAAACAGCTTTCGCACAGGCTTTTTACAAGCTGGACATTGCTTGAGTTCGGGGGCGCTCAGGGGGCGGCGCAGAGTAAATTTACCACCACAGGCGATGCAATCGCCGTCGCAAACTTCGTATTCGTAAATAGGCATAGCTGCAATTTCCGTATATCAGGCCATCATCCCATAAAATGGATGCGGGAATGGATTTTATCAACTGCCAGCCACTCCAGCCTTATTTTCCTTCCGGCGATAATGTCTGGCCAACCCAATGAAAACGAGGTGTAGCAAAAGAAGGACCAAGGCCAGCCACTGCTCGATTGAGATGGCCCTCAGTTTCTCCGCAAGAGATGGTTTAGAAAGCACTTTTTGAGACTGGGCAAGCAAGATCAAAACTGCTCCGAAAGTCGGCAAAATCCAGAGTATCGAAAGGTAGCGAAAGGTGAGGCTGCGAGGCGTGGGCTGGGCATCGAGGGCATCTTCGCCCGGGCAATCCGCCTCCAGAGAGCCTTCTGCGGAGCGAGGCGCTTCTGGATTGGTGTTTGTGTTATCGCTGTCTGGAACCACGGCAGCGACTTTGCCAGAGGCTTGGGAATAGACAACTGGTTTAAAGACAGGGCAATGGTTTGCCGGAAAGCGGCAAAGTTTTCCTCAAACAACCGCAAATTGCCCAAAAAGTCCCTTGGCCCGAAAATCGCTAAGGAGGATTTATATGGCATTAGGATGGACACTATTCGCCCATGCGGCGGAACGCTGGATAAAGCGTTTCACCCTGGTAACAGGCATCATTATTCTCCTGGCAGGCAATGCACGAGGGGAAACCGTGGAGTTTACCAAACTCTCTGCTCCACTGACGAACACGGCTGCAAAGCCGGGACCGGGTGCGAAGTTCCTGTTTATCGTGGAAACCTCGGCAGCAATGAAACGCTTCGAGCATGAGGGGCGACAGTTTGTTTTCGATCTCGTTTATTCGGGCATCTCCAACCAAATGCACGCGGCGGACACTTATGGAATTTGGACTTTCGGTGAGCAGGTGAGTGCCGGAGTCTACCCGATGCAGGTCTGGAGCGGTGAGCAGAGTTTGGATCAGGCCAGCAAAATTGGGGTGTTTCTCAAGAGCATCAAATACCAGGGCAAACCTCGAGCCGATTTGGCGATTGCGAAGGCCGTAAGCCTCGTGCGCTCCGTGAAGGATCTGAATGTGGTGTTGGTAACAAGCGGTGAATCGTCCCTGGGGAATTCAGAACTGGAATTGAAGATTCGCGAAACTTACCAGCGCAAAGCGATCCAAGCGCATGAGCGAAAGCTGCCGATGGTTTTAACATTTTGTGCCACCGAAGGTGAAATCGCACTGGCCGGGGTAACGCTGGCCGGAGAGCGTGTTCAGTTGAAAGAGGAATTGCTGGCGAAAGCACGGCAGCCGATTAAAAAGCCCGCAACGTTGGTGGCGGTTCAAGGCTCGAACACTAATCAAGTTCGGGCGAAACCCATTATCATGGTGGGTTCAGCGAAGCCCGCTGTTGCGAACCCGCCTCCCACGGCTCCGGCGATTGCCGACCCAAACAGTCCAGTTTTGAACGCTGGCCCCGCAGCTCCAACTCCTTCACGGTCTACGAGCGAATCGGATGCGACAGCTCCGATTCCTCCCGCGCCGACAGCACCGGCGAACGCG
>JANPGR010000016.1:0-20615 GCA_031424015.1 Candidatus Nomurabacteria bacterium | reverse complement strand
ACATACTGGAAGCAAAGCTCAAGATTCAGAGTCATGCCGCATCAGCATCAGCAATGCGAGCAGCAAAACAGAAATTATTCGCTAGTTTTTCGTCGGAGAAATGATACCATTTGGGTGTAATCGAGTGATTAGAAAATACTGAAAAAACACATCTGGGGAAAATAGCAAACGTTTTTACTGTTTACTATTAAAACGGGTTCGATATACTATCGACATCTAGACCCAAAAGCAGGCTTCCATTCGGAGAAAAATCAAAGGTACCTGACACCTTTACCAAGTTCGGAGCCAGCAAAAAACACCAGTAATTCTGGTGTTTTTTTTGTGATCATATTCATATGATCGTAGGGTAACCGATTTGTGAGCTATACGATAGATCTTCGGTAACCTTTATTATGAGCTATTAGGGGGTTTTTGTATATATTCCGTATGGGTGTACAATAGTGATATATGTCAGAGAAAACGCCAAAACACAAACCAGATAATTGTTGGGAGATTACTTCTTTGCAAAGACTGTTAGAGCAGGAGGGTTACAGCGCAGAAACAGGACACCGAGAAGGGGTTACCTATACTGAGGTGTATTCGCAACAATTAGAAGAGTCAAAACAACCAGGAAAAATATTACAAATAACAACAATCATCAATAGTAGACCTGTAGTATATCGATTTCAGTACTCTCCAGATCCGGATGACCCCGATAATGAGGAATGGAATCCGCTCGGTGGGTTTCCCCCGGTGCTCTCCAAGGTGTTTATACCGAGGGGTGAATATAGTGGAGCCTATCTATTTAGTCGTGATGACGAAATGGAGTCTTTGCTCTATTACTGCGCTCAACATGGAATTAGTGTAGAGGTAATAGGAAAATAATCTAAACAAAAGTTACCGCGTTATAATTACCCCTTCTGTGGATAAATCACGATGTGCCTATTCATGCCGAAACCTTCGGATTCGGTGCGTACGGTCGGGTGGTTTTGGAGGGTGCCGTGGACGACTTTTCTGGCGAGGGGATTCATCGGATCCATATGGACATTAATGCCGAATGTTTCTGCGCGTGACGCCATCATCGAAGCCTTTATTTCGGTCTCGTGGATGTGACGTGCGATGTTGCCGTTGATGTCGATCGTGCTGTGAACCTGGTGTTCGGGTAGACCCAAATCGTGCGCTATCATGCCCCGTATGATGTGCTGTACCGAATAGATCATATCGTCATAATACTGTCCTGGAATGATTTCGGATACGGTTGCAGAGATGAGGTTGAACCGGTGTTGTTCGTAGGCTTTGGTCTCGATCAATGTCACGGTATACCCTGCGTGCTCTAACAATTCTCGTAATTGTGTTTCGGCAATAGCGTCAGGATTCATATGGGAATAGTATACCCTATTATTTTTTCAGAAACAACTGATCCTGACCTATAGTGAGCAAGCTCGAAACGATAAAATACATCGCCATAGAAGCAGGTAGACTAAAACTGATCACTACTATCATTACAGGCAATACGTATTTCATACTAGCCATCATTGATGCGCTCGGATCGGTAGGGGTTTTGTCGGTAGGGTCTTTTTTCTCGGTATTGAACGCAGGAGATAAATAGATCTGGAGAAATTGGAATATTCCAGCTAAAAAGGCGAGTATAACAGACGATTCACCTAGGTTCATACCAAAGAGAGAATAGTTGATCACAGAGGGGAGGATATTTCCCGAGTACAATTTATCAGCGTTCTCTGTAATAGGTTTCCAGAATACTTGGTAGACTCCGATGAGGATGGGCAATTGCACCAACATCGGTAGGCATCCTGCGAATGGGTTTGCCTTGTGCTCGGTGTATAGGTCCATGATTGCCTTGTTCTGATCGGCTTTGTTAGGGAAATCGCGTTTGATCTTTTCGATCATGGGTGCCAATTTCTTTTGGACGGCTTGGGCGCGGTATTGTTGTAGAGAAAAGGGAATCAGGATCAGGCGAGTCAGAATCGTGAGTACGATAACAGCGAGTCCGAATGACCCATTCATATGACTGACGAGCCAGACGAGGGTGTTATAGAGGGGTCCAATGACGATAGAGTTCCACATAGGAATATAGTGTAGCATAGGAATGCAGGAGTACAAAATCTGGTGTTGTGATTTCTGCATCAGCTCTAGACTTATTGTTGTGTAAACCCACCCCCTAAACCCTCCGCCTCGCAGAGGGAGGGGAATTGCCGCCTACGGCGGCACGACAAACAACCCGCAGCTAGGCCTCGCAGAGGGGGGGTTCTAATCCAGACCACCCCGGCTTTCAGCCACCCCTCCAAAGGAGGGGAATCCTAACTCAATATATAGTTATAAAAAACCTGCACGAGCCCAATTCCCCTCTATGGAGGGGTGCCCGACAGGGCGGGGTGGTTTTGCATAGAGTCAAAAGACAGAACTACCACACCCCTTGCAAAAATCACAGAGAGAGAGTAGTGTTTTAGGTGGATCTGAAACTTTATTTTTCATATAAAAACCATCTAAAATGGACCCAACGATGCAAGTCTCAATACTAGGAGGGGTTGCCATCGCAATGACCTATTCCTACATGGGTTTTCGGATAAGATCTAAAAACCCAGAAAAAGATTTTTCAGAAATGGACGCAATCATACTGGGTCCGTTTCTCATTTTTTTCATCTCTAAAAATAAATAAAAATGATTACTATTATTATGGTGGTTTTTCTATACCATACCTTGGGTTGCGCTTTTGCTCTAGCAGAAGCCACTCATTGGCGACCCCAACAGGGTAAGAGACCACATTTTTACATATTGGTTTTGAGGTTCCCAATATATGCATTAAAGCTTATTCCTACTATACTCAATTCTCTTAAAAATGGGTTTGGCAGATAAGTATTAAATAACCAATTTTGCGTCAGCAGAATTGGTTGTTTTTATACAACAAATACGAGGATAATTACCCCACTAAGGAGATTTTTAAACAAGTCAAAGTGGTTTTAGGCTAACCACTTGCATTACCAAAAAAAATATGTATAGTAGTACTTGTGTTCGAGACAGAGCACAGGATATCAGGCCAGAGTGCGGACTTTTGCCAGAATCTCGTCATCTGTTACCGATGAAATTTGTAGCAATACAAATCATTCAGTAGCAGGTGACGAGGTTTTGATACAAAAATCTCACACTCACATTGACGGTGTGATTTTTTGTGACTTGAATACACTATTTTTAACATTCTGAATACAACAAAGGGTCATAATACGTCAAAACGCAAGTTTTGGATTGTATGAGTCTCTTATTTATACGCATTTTGTGTTGGCTTGCCAGCGCAAAGGCGGATTGATAATTGATTCGCATGATAATTAATGAAAGGTAAAAAACTGTAAATTTAAACAAATAGTAGTTATGTGGTTACAAGGCTTCCTAACGGAAGTCATAAGAGCATATGGTGGATACCTAGGTTTGTACGAGCGACGAAGGACGTGGACTATCTGCGAAAAGTCTGGGGGAGGTGATCATCAACCGTTATATCCCAGAATCTCCGAATGGGGAAACCTGATCAGGGTAATGCCTGATCGTCTCATTATATGAGCACGCGCACCCAGGGAACTGAAACATCTCATTACCTGGAGGAATAGAAAGTAAATCAACGATTCCCGTAGTAGTGGCGAGCGAAACGGGACAAGCCCAAACCGGTATATCTCACTCTCATTCTATGACGGATTCGAGACTCTGAGTATGATATGATGACTTCGGTCTGACTATCACGCTCGGAATCTTGGATCTCAATTGGAATGAGAATGAGGTATATCGGGGTTGTAGGATACATACTGATTTTAATCGGAGAGTCAAAAATTGTGAATATAGTAAAAGCTATTGGAATGTAGCGCCATAGAGGGTGAAGGCCCCGTATACGAAATAATCACAACTCTCTTGTATGTACTCCTGAGTACTCCAAGACACGAATAGCTAGGAGGAAACTGCCAGGACTAACTGGCAAGGCTAAATATTGTACAAAACCGATAGTGAACGAGTACCGTGAGGGAAAGGTGAAAAGAACCCTTGTAAAGGGAGTGAAATAGATTTGAAACCATATGTTTACAAAGAGTCGAAGAGGGCGCATGCGCACCTCGACGGCGTGCCTATTGAAGAATGAGCCAACGAGTTTATCTGTATTGCAAGGTTAACTGATTTCGTCAGGGAGCCGTAGGGAAACCGAGTGTGAAAGCGCGTCGAGTAGTACAGATAAGACCCGAAACGGGATGAGCTTACCATGGCCAGGGTGAAGTTACTGTAAAAGGTAATGGAGGCCCGAACCGATACGCCGTGCAAAACGTTCGGATGACTTGTGGTAAGGAGTGAAAAGCTAATCGAATTCCGTAATAGCTGGTTCTCTCCGAAATGGATTTTGGTTCAGCCTCGCGTGTTCCCATTGGGGGTAGAGCACTGGATGATTGTGGATAGCCAGAAATGGCGCTGCGTCTATCAAACTCCGAATACCAATGGTTAATAACGCGGGAGTGAGACTACGGGGGCGAAGCTCCGTCAGTCAAAAGGGAAACAGCCCAGATCTCCATTTAAGGTCCCTAAATCTATGCTAAGTGCACTTAAGGAGGTGATATTTCTCCGACAACCAGGATGTTGGCTTAGAAGCAGCCATCATTTAAAGATAGCGTAATAGCTCACTGGTCAAGAGATTTTGCGCCGCAAATAATCGGGGCTAAGCATAGTACCGAAACTGAGGGCTTCCAAATCTCTTTCAGTCTATAAGTGATTACTTCGTGTGAATCATTTGGACTGAGAGGGGGTTCTTGTTAGTTGTATTTTTTAGTCCTTAGGACAAAATACGGCAAAGCAAGGTACTCTTCTTTTTCTTTTTGTAAATTGAAAGAGGTTTGGGAGCGGTAGGAGAGCGTTCATGTCTGCGGTGAAGCCGAAGGGGTAACCCACGGTGGAGCGTCATGAAGTGAGAATGTTGGCACAAGTAACCACAAGAAGGGTAAAATCCCCTTCCGCCGAAAAATCAAGGTTTCCGATGCTACGTTGATCGACATCGGGTTAGTCGGTCCTAACGGGATGACGAAAGTCGGACCGGATGGATACACGGTTAATATTCCGTGACTCGCTAGTATTGCGATGGAATGACGGAGGAAATAAACAATTGCTCATAATTGGATTTGAGTTTGTGCTTCGAACGAGATACTTTGGTAAATCCGGGTATAGAATCGTGTGGAGAGCAAAGAATGCCAGCTTCGGTTGGTGTGATAATTGTGAAGAGCCTTCCTAGAAAAGTTTCTAAGCTCTAGATACTGGTGAACCGTACCGCAAACCGACACAGGTGATTAGGTCGAGAAGACCAAGGCGAACGAATGAAATGTCCTCAAGGAACTCGGCAAATAAGCGACCGTAAGTTAGCGATAAGGTCTGCCTTCTGAAATATGGAGGCCGCAGCGAAAGATTCCCTGCCGACTGTTTACCAAAAACACAGCTCCCTGCAAACTCGCAAGAGGAAGTATAGGGGGTGACACCTGACCAATGCCGGAAGGTCAAATATGGATGGTAAGATTATATCAAGCTGCGCTATATAAGCCCCGGTCAATGTCGGCGATAACTATAATCGTCCTAAGGTAGCGAATTTCCTTGTCGGGTAAATTCCGACGCGCACGAATGGTGTAACGAGTGGGGAACTGTCTCGAGGACATGTTCGGTGAAAATACAGTACCGGTGAAGATGCCGGTTACCTGCAGTTAGACGAAAAGACCCCGGGAGCTTTACTATAGCTTCACATTGAGTATATGATTTGCATGCGTAGCATAGGTGGGAGAGGTTGAAACCAGGATCTCGGTTCTGGTGGACTCGTCAGTGAAATACCACTCTTGTTTATTGTATATTCTAACCTGTACGGAAAAAACGGACGGAGACAGTGTGTGGTGGGTAGTTTGAATGGGGCGTTATCCTCCTAAACAGTAACGGAGGAGCCTACAAAGGTCAGTTAGGCGCGAATGGAAACCGTGCCGATAGTGCAAGGGCATAAACTGGCTTTACTGCAAGATGGACATATCACGCAGTTGCGAAAGCAGAGCCTAGTGAACCGATAGTACCCTTTAGATGGGGCTAGAGATTAACGGATAAAAGCTACCCCGGGGATAACAGGCTAGTTTCGCCCGAGCGTCCATAGCGACGGCGAAGTTCGGCACCTCGATGTCGGCTCAACTTATCCTGGGGCTGGAGAAGGTCCCAAGGGTTTGGCTGTTCGCCAATTAAAAAGTTACGCGAGCTGGGTTCAGACCGTCGTAAGACAGGTTGGTCTCCTATCTACTGCAGGCGTTGATTCTTGACGAGATTTGTCCCTAGTACGAGAGGACCGGGATGAACAAACCTCTGGTCTATCGGTTGTCGCGCCAGCGGCATTGCCGAGTAGCTATGTTTGGAACAGATAACCTCTGAAAGCATCTAAGAGGGAAACTGACTTGAAGATTAGGAATCGTTATGAGCCCCCTGAGAGATTATCAGGTTGATAGGCACTAGGTGAAAGGCCAGTAATGGCTTGAGCCGAGGTGTACTAATGGGTCCAGATTTCCGTTAGGAAGTCTTGATAAACATCGCTTTTAGCGATGAGTCACATAACACTATTTGCAAAAATAGACGCAGTGCATACGTAAGTTAAACATGTTAGAATAAAATTGTTGTATTCAGATTGTTAGAGATATACATCTCTGACAATACGAGTTTTGTAATCTGGTGGTGAAAGTGTGGGGGTAACACCTCTTCTCATTCCGCACAGAGTCGTGAAGACCCATTACGCCGAGGATACTGTTTATTCGGGAAAGTAGGTTGCCGCCAGATTACAGAATTCGTTTTGTATCACAAAATCCATAGCAATATGGGTTTTTTGATTTCCCAAATTTCTTTGCTGTCACTCCCGCGCAGGCGGGAATCTAGCAGTATACTTTTCTGACCTCTTTCTGAAAGATTTTTCCACTTGTGATTCAATGACCTCTGTTGGGTTTGTGTGGTATACTGTTCGTATGAATCAACAAGTCAGTAACCGGTTTAATGTATGGATGGTTTCTCTCTGTGTTTTTGCTGTTTTCTTTGGGGTGTTTGGGCAGAGTTTTGCCGCAATACCAGGTACATCGTCTGTGTCGAGCGTCGTTGGCAAGGCGACCACTACCCCTACTGTAAAACAAGAAAAGAAACCTACAAAAAAAGTAACTCCCGTTCAAAAAAAGCCTGCAAAAAAAACAACAACAAAGCCTACTACAAAACAAAAACAAGTAGCTGCAACAGCACCAAATACTACACAAAATTCATTGGCAATAAACCAGGGGTTGTTGTACAAAGCACTCCAAGAACAGATAACTTTCTATGAAAAAAAGAAAACTGTCGAAGGACTCTTGCGTACCAGTAATCAAAAAAAGATAGAATCAATACGAGGATCTATAAATGCAGGAGCTCAATATGCAGCGAATAACCCCAATAATGCAAGTAGTATTGAATATTTGAACGGAATTTTCCAAAAGCAAATAGAATTCAAGCAAAAAATGCTAGAACATAGTATTGCTGTCGATGGAATATTCCAAGGAGCTATCGATACACAAAAGAAAGCATTAGAGCATATCCCCAAAGTAACAACCCAAAAAGAGCTCGATGGAATTCTCCAAACATTTTATTATTTTAGATCCCAATTAGGTGAATATGATACCTATTCAAAAGTAGAATGGGACCAGAATAATAAAATGGATGCGGAGGCAAATGCAACAGCAAATGATTTAGCAAAATCTTTTCAGTAAACTTTTGAGTTGATTCATTATACCATGCTCTACTATCTGTCCAAATACGTTTTACCAACTTTTTTAGCCAGATAAAACGTATCCAAGCACTAATACTTCGTGGTCTTGAACCGGAGAGGGCTTTCATTTCTGATAAATAGTTTTATGTGTTATACTAGGGGGGTCATTTATTACTAGTATAGTATTTTAGATTTATATTTTTATGAAACCAACAGAAACAGATTCTTTATCAGACAAGGCAGTAGACTTGGGCCATGACGTAGTAGAAAAGGCAGGAGTCATCGCGGATGAAGCTCGAGAGAGCCTCGGCAAGTTAGCTGATGAAGCTCGTGATGAGGCGAGTGAAAAAATGTCAGAGTTATCAAAAAAAGCAAAAGAGGAGTATTCAGACGCGATGAAAAGCCCAAAAAAGCGCCGAGCTATGAAAATGGTAGGAGTATTCCTTGCCGGATGGTTGTTCGGCATTATTATTGCAGCCCTTATGGGTGGGTTTTCTCATGGTAAAGACAGAGATATGAACCATATGATGCAAGGTGAGCAATCGATGACATCATCGATGCATATGATGAATGAAGGGTTAAAAGGTTTGTCCGGGGCTGATTTGGAAAAGAAATTTCTCGAGGATATGATTATCCATCATAATGGAGCTATTGATATGGCGAGCAGTGTTTTAAATGATGCAAAGAATATACAACACTCAGAGCTTATCCAGTTGTCTACAGGAATTATCAAGGCTCAGACAGCTGAGGTAGCCCTGATGAAGGGGTGGCTCGCGAGTTGGTATCCTGCACAGTAATTCCTGAATTACACAATTAGTGCTACCTCTATAAAACGAAAAACTGAAAGATTTGTTTTGTGGCAGTTATCATACAGTATGAAACCTATTTACGAACTCTCGAAACAGGTTCCTGAATTTTTGAAAAAACTCTCAAAATATATGGTTTTGTATTTTCTAGTACAGAATCCTCTGTCAGCACAGGAGCAAAAATATAAAGAGTTAGTAAACCCCGAGAAAAAAGATTCAACTACTACCTCTCCTTTTTTCGTAGATTTTAGTACTTATTTAAAGCTTGTACCTAGAGACACAACAAAAAAAATCGAACAAGAATATAAAAAAATCCCCATCAGTCAAGATACCCTCAAAGGTATAAAGTCTTTTTCTATTGATAGTTCAGGGCTAGAGGGTAACTATGACTATAGAGGATTAGTCAATCAGAGTATTGATAGTATATTGGATAGTATTTTCAACAAAGAGTTTATTTATACTGAAGCATCAGGCCAATATGTACATGAGGAAATAATTTCCGGCAAAGGAGATATTCGCTATACTGCAATTACATATGCGACTACCGATGAAAAGGGGATTCTAGTAGGAATAGGATTTTCCATTTTTTTGCCAAATAATGACGTTGATATTTTAAATATTTCTATTGATTTCCCTAAAAAACAGATACAATTTTTAGGATTTGAACCTAAACAATACGAAGAGGTTATAATTTCTTTACAGAAACAGGGTAACCCACAAGGGAAACAATAGGAAATATTGAATTTATTTGGTATACTATTATGTATATGAAAAAGAAAATCGCAATTAACGGATTTGGTCGGATAGGGAGGGCTTTTATGCGTCAGGCTTTTGATCATACCGAGTTCGAAATCGTTGCAATCAACGACTTAGGGTCTACAGAATCATTGTCGTATTTGTTAAAGTATGACACGGTATATGGAAAGGCATCTTTTGAAGTCTCTTCAGACGGAGAGGATGCTATGAATATTAACGGGAAAAAGGTGATAGTATTACACGAAAAAGACCCACTCAAGCTACCCTGGGGAGAAATGGATATTGATGTGGTACTCGAATGTACGGGCCTGTTTACTGCGTATGACAAGGCAAATGCGCATATTATAGCGGGTGCAAAGCGTGTTGTGATATCTGCTCCAGCAAAAACAGGAGAAGATACATTAATCCAAGGAAAAATGGTATTAATGGGGATTAATGAGGCGGATTTTGCGAAGCATCCTATTACTTCGAATGCTTCGTGTACTACCAATGCATCGAGTCCTCTGATCGCTATTTTGGATGCGAGTGTAGGGATAGAAAAGGCGATGCTGAATACTGTTCACGGATATACGGGTACCCAGGCTCTGGTCGACGGTCCGAGTAAAAAAGACCTCCGCGAAGGTCGCGCTGCTGCACAAAATATCGTACCGAGTAGTACCGGTGCCGCAACAGCTGTGGGGCAGATTTATACAAAATTGGCTGGCAAATTTGACGGCATCTCTATGAGGGTTCCTGTAATTGCGGGATCTATCGTTGACATTACATTCCTTTCGAGTCGCTCAACGACACGAGACGAAATCAACCAAATATTGATTGATGCATCAAATAATCCTGTTTGGAAAAAACTCTTTCAGATCACTACAGAACCGCTGGTTTCCAGTGACATACAGGGCACCCTCGTACCATGTATTGCTGACCTCGAGATGACTCGGGTTGTGGATGGTAACCTGGTAAAGGTTCTGGCGTGGTATGATAATGAGTATGGCTACACTAGTACATTAGTACAACACGTCGAAAGCGTAATATCTCTGATATAATTTATGAAAATCTATCTAGCTGCTGATCATGCGGGATTTGAAATGAAAGAACAAGTAAAAAAATGGTTACTCGAACACAATTATAGCGTAATAGATTGTGGAGCAAAGGAGTATTCACAAGAAGATAATTATCCTGATTATATGCACGCGTGCGCAGAACAGTACAGTAAAGACACAGGTATTGATACAAAGATGATTGTGTTTGGAGGTTCAGGAACAGGAGAGGCAATCGTTGTAAATAGATATACAGGAATACGCTCAATTGTGTATAATGGACAAAAGAACGAGGTAATTAGATTAGGGCGTGCTCATAATAATGCGAACTGTTTGTCAATTGGTACATGGTTTGTGGATTTTGATATGATAGCCCAGGCTATTGAATTATTTCTCAGAACTCCATTCGAAGAAGGTAGGCATACAGAACGTGTTCAAAATATAGAGAGGAAACTTTAAATCTATGTCAGAGACAGAACAATATCAGAAAGACATACAAGCACGTGAAATACTTCCTGCATTTTTGGAAGGGGATTTTGATAGTATTCGGCAAAAGGCGCAGCCTTTTGCCGGAATTGCTTCAGTCATACAAATAGATATTTGTGATGGAATCTACACAACGTCTGCTACATGGCCTTTTTCACAAAATACGAAACCTGCAGTGAGTGAGTGGGCTCGTATAGACGAATTGAGACAGCAAGGCCTTTTGGTTGAGTTCGATTTGATGATACAGAATCCTGAACAGTACATCGTTCAGATATTATCTGCAAATCCGCGTCGCGTAGTAATCCATTTAGCGAGCACCCAAAATATCGCGCATATCTTGTCTATTCTTCATGGGTATCAGATGGAATATCCAAAATTCCAATATGGAATTGCGTTTACCCGAGATATATCAGAGGCTGATATAAAAAAATATATCAGGCAGTGTGATTTTGTACAGGTGATGGGGATAATGACTATCGGTGTACAGGGGCAAGATTTTGATGATA
This sequence comes from Candidatus Nomurabacteria bacterium, assembly GCA_031424015.1. GTDB lineage: Bacteria > Patescibacteriota > Minisyncoccia > Phycocordibacterales > UBA1006 > JANPGR01. The sequence goes on along the minus strand of JANPGR010000016.1, from coordinate 9,280 downwards.
CAGTAATAGGTCAGATACAGCATATACATACTCAACATCCTCTGAATACTATTCAGATTGATGGTGCAATCTCAGAAACAACTCTGGTATTGTTGAAAGATTCTGGTATAGAGCGTTTTGTAGTGGGTTCTGCGTTGTCTGGCTTGAACCCTGTTGAAATGTATTATACACTACAAGATATTTTAAAATAGAGGTATACTATACTTGTATGAAAATCCCACCTCGTATTTATTTGCAATGGTTTGTTTTTGCAGTTTTGCTGGTTGTAGGGATTTCCCTAATTAAACATTTTTATTTCGACGGTTCTGAGGATATACAATCAATGCAACCTGTTGAAATAATCAGCACTACACTGCCTCACTTTATAGAAAAAAATACAACCCAAACTACAGAATATTCTCTGAATATGGCTACGACTGGGGTAAAAGGTATTGATTCCGCTATGCAAAATTTTGGGATGGAATATGTAAAAAAGTTTGAAACAGATAATGCTTCGACTCGATTTACAAAACAAGAGTTAATCGATATGTTCCCAGACGGACGAAAATGGAGTACAACTGTTATGGGTGATTTTTCACAGTCGGGAGATTATCTCTCTTATCATTTCGTTGGATATGATTATACTGGTGGTGCTCACGGGAATACTTGGAATAAAGCATTTACGTTTCCTTTAGACGGATTTCCTCTGGTTGAGATTACTGATATTATAAAAGACACGGACACTGCTTATAAAATTATTATTGCAGGGGCATCTGATGCGTTGATACAGTCATACGAGGGCACCGATAGTGCCAATGAGGTAAAAGATGCAATAGGTTCAATACAGTTAGATAAAACACTGTTAACGAATTGGACGGTAGAATCAAAAGGTATCCGGTTTTGGTTTGACCAATGTACTCTATTCCCTTGTATTTATGGAAATGTTTCTTTTGTTATTCCATGGAGTGATCTAGAAAAAACAATAGATCCATCTATCTATCAAAATATTACTAGTATAAATCAAAACTAAATTTAATAGTATGATAAGCGAATCAGAGTATAAAAAACTAGAGGAACACGCAAATGCAATACGTGTGTCAATTATTGATATGCTTGTTGATGCGGGTAGTGGGCATACTGCAGGGCCATTGGGCCTGGCGGATATCTATACCGTACTCTATTTTCATGCGCTGAATCATAAACCCCAGGACCCACAGTGGCCACAGAGAGATAGAGTAATCATTTCTAATGGGCATACGTGTCCTGTATTGTATGCAACTATGGCGCATAGTGGATATTTTCCTGTCTCTGAACTCTCAACATTGCGTAAATTTGGATCACGACTACAAGGACACCCCCATCGTGAATTCTTGCCTATGCTCGAGAATTCTTCGGGGCCTCTCGGGTGTGGTATATCGCAGGCGGTGGGGATGTGTATCGCCGATAGAATTGATACAAATGGTCAGAGCACAAAATTTTTCTACTGTGTTGTTGGTGACGGCGAATTAAACGAGGGGAATAATTGGGAGGCGATACTGTTGGCTGCTCGCGAGAAATTACACAATCTCATTGTTATTGTTGATAGAAATAATATTCAAATAGATGGTAATACCGAGGATGTACTACCACTAGAATCACTCTCTCAAAAATGGCAAGCCTTTAATTGGCACACCCAAGAGATCGATGGCCACAATTTAAATGCAATTAATGATGCTATTGATATGGCAAAATCTACGTTTGGTAAACCGAGTGTCATCATTGCGAGAACAATTCCTGGAAAAGGTGTCACAGAAATAGAGCGAGATTATCATTGGCATGGTAAGCCGCCAACGAGAGAGCAAGAGCAGTCGTGGTTGCAGAAATATTTTACTAAGATTATAAAAAAATAATATGAAAACACTACAAATGGGAACATACAAACATTTTAAAGGTATGGAGTATACTGTCATAGGTATAGCAAAGCATTCAGAAACATTAGAAGATATGGTGGTATATGTTTGTAATTATGAAAATCCACGTAGTCGTGTGTGGGTGAGGCCACTTGGAATGTTTTTAGAAATGGTTACCGTGGATGGTGTTGAAGTACCACGCTTTGAATATATTTCTCAATAATACTATGAAACCAAATCTCGTACAAAATTTCTTTCACAATCCAGATATGGCTGCAACGCGAGCTGGTTTTGGTGATGGATTGGTGTATGCTGGTCAGTTTGATGAACGGATTGTTGCGCTCTGTAGTGATTTGACCGAATCGACAAAGATGGATCAATTCGCATCGATGTTCCCGAAACGTTTTATAGAGATAGGTGTCGCAGAGCAGAATATGGTAACGGTTGCATCCGGTATGACTGCAATGGGAAAGATTCCGTTTTGTGCTTCGTATGCGATGTTTTCTCCTGGGCGTAATTGGGAACAGATTAGAACGACTATAGCGTACAATGATCGCAAGGTGATTATTGTTGGTGCACATTCGGGAATTTCCGTTGGCCCTGACGGAGGTACTCATCAAGCCCTTGAAGACATCGCCCTCATGCGTATTATGCCAAATATGACCGTTGTAGTCCCTTGTGACAGTGTCGAAGCAAAAAAGGCGACGATAGCATTGGCGCATAATGATCAAAAAACTCCAGCATATCTGCGTCTCACGCGTGAGAAAACTCCAATAATGACAGATGTAGAAGATCAGTTTGAAATAGGGAAAGCATATCTACTCTATCTTTCACAAATAAAACCTGACCAAAACATCGTAGAGCATTATCAGACAATTTTTACAGCGCCAGAAAAAAAGAAATCATCAAAAAAAATAGCAATTATTGGCTGTGGCCCGATTCTAGCAGAGGCGCTTTATGCTGCTCGAGAGCTTTCAGAGGTGGTACCTCTGATTGAGGTGTGGAATTTTCACACCATAAAACCTCTCGATACAAATACTCTCGATGATATTGCAAATAGGTTTGATCTGGTTGTCACCGTCGAAGAACACCAAAAGGCAGGGGGATTGGGATCTGCTGTTGCTGAGTATTATGCTGAACATCATCCTATTCCTATGGTGTTTATTGGTGTTGATAATAGATTTGGGCAATCAGGTACGATGGAAGAATTAATAAAAGAATATAATTTAGACAAAGAGTACATAGTAAAAAAGATAACTATATTGCTGGACTAATCCGAGATAATAATTATCCACAAGGTGACCAGATGGACGACTTGAATTGATAAAAATCGTGGTATACTGTAAATGCTTCTCATACACATACAGGTTTGAGAACAAAACAAAGACAGGGAGCCGTCGTTTGGAGATTCTGAGGAATATCCTCCGGGCACCCACATGAGATTACCTCATTCCTGTCAATCGTGAGAAGCAACAAACACCCGAGCCCAAAAGCTCGGTTTTTTGTATTCACGAGTTGTGATATACTTGTTCTATGAAGAATTACCGTTATCAATGGGGGCTCAAACGTGCATTTGTTATAGTACTTATTCTCTTTTTCTTGAATTGGATTGGTGTTATCTATGGTATCCATAGTGCGTTATGGTGGTGGGATGTTATGACTCATATGCTAGGAGGTGTGGTGATTGGCTTTCTCGTATTCGGTTTGAATATTCGATATGTTTCTTATAATCTGAAAAAAGACACCACCTGGCTGATCTGGGTGTTGTCACTATGTTGTATTTTTATTGGGTGGGAGTTATATGAAATTATTGTTTCTCAGACTTTGGGGAATGGTATGTTTGATGCTATTGATACAATGCATGATATCATTAATGATTTGTTAGGAGGGCTCATATCATATTTTTGGATACGAGAATTTCTCTAACAGCACTATGAAAAATCAGAAATACGACAGAGAAGTACAAAAGTTTTTGGAATTTTTGAGGGGTTGGTATCGTGATAATGCGCGTTTTGATTTACCTTGGAGACGGTCAGAGTATTTAGAGCCTTATTTTATTGCTGTTTCTGAGATTATGTTGCAACAGACCCAGGTATCGAGGGTTGCATCGTATTTTGCGAGGTGGATAGAGAGGTTTCCGAACGTAGAGAGTCTGGCTGCTGCTTCGCTATCTGAAGTATTAGTACTGTGGCAAGGACTCGGATATAATAATAGAGGAATGCGACTGCAAAAAATGGCGCAGGTAATTCATAACGACTTTGATGGAATATTCCCAGATTCTGTTGATCTTTTGAAAAAACTTCCAGGGATTGGTGATTATACTGCAGGTGCGGTTGGGGCCTTTGCTCGAAACCGGGAAAGTGTTTTTATTGAGACAAATATTCGTCGCGTAGTGTTGTATCATTTTTATCGAGACCGAGATTCAGTGACTGATTCAGAAGTCCTGTCGACGTTGGGTGTGATAGTGTCATTTATTTCTAAATACGATTTTGATGCTCGGAATTTTTATTGGGCGATGATGGATTATGGAGCATATTTGAAATCAGTATTGGAGTATAATCCGAACAAGCAGTCAAAACATTACATAAAACAATCTCGATTCGAAGGTAGTTTCCGTCAAAAGAGATCGAGTATTGTAAAACTCGTTTTGAAACAGAAATCGGTGGATGTGTCTGGTATTGTGCAGGCATTCCCGAATTGGGCTGAAGAAGACGTGGAATTCGCTGTGCAGGCTCTGATAAAAGATGGGGTACTAGAGAGTGATAGTGGTAAGATTTTTATAAAAGAGGTGTAGATAAAAATTAGGGCAAGATGGGTGTTTGAGGTGGAGGGGAGCAATATTGGGCCGGCCGCCTACGGCGGCCGGCTCATTCTGCCTTTTCCAAAATCCAAAACACTATGCTATACTAGCCTCATATGAAAACACAGGGAACACAGCACCCGATGCTATCAACAAATCGCAGAATGGGGGCAATATTGGAATCAATGGGTTTTGAATTGGTTTCTGGGCCAGAAATGGAATCGGACTGGTATAATTTTGACGCGCTCAACGTGCCCGCAGATCACCCCAGTCGTGATATGCAGGATACCTTTTGGATCAAGGGCCAGGAACACACACTCCTGCGTACACACTGCACATCGGTGACCGCACGGCATTTGGAAATGGCTGCAAAATCGAATTCTTTTCCCTGTGCATTTGCGTCGGTGGGCAAGGTATTCCGCAACGAGGCAACAGACGCAACCCATGAAATGCAATTCCATCAGTGCGATGGGGTAGTGGTCGGTACTGATATTACCCTGATTGATTTACAGAATTGTCTGACAACGCTGTACAAGAAGCTCCTCGGAGACGACGTCCAGATGCGATTTCGGCCCAGTTTCTTTCCCTTTGTCGAACCAGGGCTGGAGGTGTGGGTCTATCATGCAGGCAGACAAAAATGGATGGAGGTAGCCGGCGCTGGAATGTTGCATCCCAATGTCCTCTGCAATGTGGGCATCGACCCGACCCAGTATCGCGGATTTGCGTTCGGTGGTGGCACCGATCGCCTGACCATGGCATATTATTCAATTCCCGATATTCGCCCGCTGTACCAGGGTGATTTGCGGGTGAATCAGTGGTAGCAGTATGAAAAAATTACTTTTAATACTTTTTATAGCATAGCTTTGTTCATTATATGAATTACACATTCACATTAGAAATACCCGCAGGCGGTGACAGGAGGATACATCTGAATTATGCAAAAACAGAGTTTATTGATTGTGGTCCAATACGAGAAAAGATAACAGTAAACAACGGCATTATGCCTACCGCATATGGTTTTTTACAAGGTGTTATTAATAATGACGAAACGGTTGGCCACAAAGAATACGTAGATGCTATAGATATATCGGACATGGATATTGTTGCTACAGGTGAACAAATTGCGGTTAGGGTTGTGGGAATGTTTGAAAGAGAAGATGGAGATCACAAAGTTTTGATCGCACGATCGGGTTCAAAAATACAAGGTTTTGATGATGTCGAACCTAAATTGCAAAAGATGTTGCTGGATTTCCATGGGTTCAACAAGAAAATTACGAAAATCTATAATCTAATCGAAGTGAATCAATATATAGCTAATTGCGAAAAAGAGTAATATTTTATGAATAAAATCGAATCACTAGATAAAAAACCTTTAGGTGAGTGTATAGTCAATCAGCTAGAGAGATTAAAAAATCCACTCTATTGTACTGTTGCGACAGTAGATAATGATGGCTATCCGTGGTCTTGTCCTGTGTATTTTGCCCAGGATAGCGAGGGGAATATATATTGGACTTCTGCTATAGATACACAACATTCTATAAATATTAATAATTCAGGAAAGGTATTTATCTCTATATTTAAAGAAAATATACCAGAAGGGGGGGGCGATTCATTCGGTTTGTATATGAGAGGTAGCGCAAGGCAACTAGAAGATATCACCGAAATAGCAGCTGCCCGCATAGTTACTTGTGGAAAGCTAGGGAAGGAGCCAAAACTTCCAGCAGAAGCATTTGCACAAGATTCACTAGATCGAGTATACAAATTTACACCAGAATCTGCATGGGTAAATTATAGTAAGTCAAAGATAGATATAGGTACAACATCTAGATGTGACATGAGGGTTAATATACAAGATGATCAAACTTTGTAAACAATCTCTATTTAAACACACACAACAGCAATGGGTAATGAAACCAAATACTCTGAATTTGTTTATTGGATTTCATTTGACAAAGTATATACAAAAGTATATACTTTTGCTATATGAAAAATATACAGCATGTAGCCAAAGTTTCTAAATGGGGGAATGGTTTTGGTATTAGGATACCTTCAAAATTTCTTTCGGGATTATCTCTGACAGAAGGGGCTAGTTTGAACCTGACTCTCGGTCCAAACAGTTTTACTGTAGAGCCAAAATCTCCGTCATTGTCTGACCTGACATTAAAAGATATATTTGCAAATGCTACTTTGCAGGATTTTCGTGATGAGTCTATAGAAAATCATTTTGGCAAGCCTGTCGGCGATGAAGTATGGTAACAAAGCTAAAGAAAGAATTAAAAAAGCTAGAGAGGGGGAGCATTATAAAGGTGTCTTTTGATCCAGTTATAGGTCATGAGCAATCTGGGTATAGGCCTGCATTGGTGATCAGTGACACTGTATTCCATACCAGTACTGGTTTTGCTCTCTGTATGCCAATTACCTCAAAGCGAAAGGGGTTGCTGTTCGAAATAGATATAGACGGTAAAGAGATCAAGGGTGTTACGTTATTGCATGGCACAAAGATGTTAGATCTGAATACTCGAGATTTTATCTACAGCGAAAAAGCTCCGCAGGAAGCAATCAACAAAGCGCAGATTTTACTCGGTAAGGTTGTAAATGAGTAGTTTTTTGGATTTTTCGGTAAAAATGAGATATACTTGTTTCTATGCAACATAATTATGCATTTATAGATGGCCAGAATCTGCATTTAGGTATCAAATCTGATGGATGGGAAATTGACCTTGCAAGGTTTCGCGTGTATCTGCGTGATAAATATAATGTTACCGTCGCCTACTATTTTCTAGGTTGTGTTTCTGATGAATATAATGATTTATACGTTTCTATCCAAAAAGCTGGATTTATTTTGCATTTTCGAGAACACCTTCCTGCAATGTTAGCGGGTAAAAAAGGAAATGTCGATACTGACGTTGTTTTTGAGATGATGAAATCTGTTATAGAAGAATCAGAAATGAACAAGATTGTTTTAGTTTCAGGCGATGGTGACTACAAAAAAACAGTTGATTATCTAATTCAAAAAGAACGGTTTTTAAAGGTTCTTTTTCCAAAAAAACAATACTCATCATTATATAAGAAGCTTACCGTAAAGTATTTTGATATATTGTCCTCAGATTTTATTCGCCCAAAAATAGAGAAAATGAAAAAGCGAACTTAGGCAGTTGGCCGTTCGCTTGCTTTTTCGTCGTGATAGGTACATTATAGGGTATATATAAAAAAAGTCAATTATTCATATTCATGCAAACGAAAGCCCCGACGAATCGGGGCAATCTCGGGCGCCAGAGGCGAACTAATAGATAAAGTATACTATAACAATACACAAAGTCAATTATATGAAAACCACACATAACACATTACAGTCGATGATACAAGGAACATTGCCAGATCCACAGAAATTGGCAGCGTTGATCGATGCACAAATTTTACTCAGTAAGGTTATAAATGAGTAAATAATTTCTTGTAAATAAAAGCTGTCCATAGACTATGCCATAGACAGTTATAAGATCACCAGCCGTGCTTTCGAAGGTAGGCGTCTGTTTTTAATAGTCCCAACAAAAAGCTTTCTTCTTCTGGCTCAGGTTTCTCTTCTTGCTGTTCGTCTTTTTCCTTTTTTTGATCCTCCTTCGCACATTGTGGGCACGGGATAGTGACAGACATCAAGTCTGTCTGCCATGTTATTAAAACACTGTCCCCATGGGAGGAGCGCATTGGACACTGAGTCCAGGCATCTTTTTGTCTACTCATTTTTATTTATTTATTTATTTACACTGTTAACATGAAAACTTTGTATTAGCATGTACGAAAAACATCAGTGGGGTAAGTCAAATCAAATTGACTACATAGGGATTGATTTTGGTTTACTCTAGAGTACTATGGTAGATATGCATTATATTCAAATAGAGGTTTTACGGAAATTAATAGTATCGCCAAAAACTCGTTATACCGATCTAAACGTCTACGGGTTAGAAAATAATGCGTTTCAATATCGTCTACAAAAATTGATAAAAAAAGAATATATTAAAAAGGTGGAGGATAAATATTCCCTTACAAGTACAGGGTTAGGGTTTGTTGAAAAGATTAGCTATACAGATGCAGTGATACGACAGCAAGCAATTCAATATACGGTAATTATTTGCCGTACTGACAATGGCAAATATCTCTGCTACCAGAGAACAGGTGAGCCCCACTATGGGAAAATTGGGTTCCCTTATGGTAAAATGCATCAAGGGGAAAAAATAACTGACGCGGCTTGTCATGAATTCAAAGAAAAAACAGGAATCCAAGTTGAGAGTTTACAGTATGAATTTACAGAACAGATTATTACTGATGGTGCTTATATTAGTGATAGTATATACTATGTTTTTAGTTTAAATCTGGAGCAAGAGTTTAATGTTATTTCAGAGGGATATACTTGTTTTTGGGTTGATGAGAAAGAAATGAGAGCTAATGATTGGGTTTACGGGTTTGATGAAATATACCTTAATAGCTCATTAGAAAAGGTTACCCAAACCTACCCTCTAACGATCTCCTACGATTCTCTGTTAGTATATCATATTTCATCTTCCTCAGCTTCTCGACAAGAAGTTTAGGGTTGTATTTCTCTCTATCTTCTAGTAAT
>JANPGR010000015.1:0-3584 GCA_031424015.1 Candidatus Nomurabacteria bacterium | reverse complement strand
GCATAAATAAAAATATAAAAACAGGAAACGGCCGCCAGCTCCGCTGTCGGCCGTTTCCATCCCTAACCCTCTCTGGATTTTTGCAAAATACTGTGGTACTATAACGATATCAACCAACAAAATGGTTCGATATCTGGTGATCATCGTCTAACGGTTAAGACAGCGGTTTGTGGTACCGCTAATTCGGGTTCGATTCCCGGTGGTCACCCAATACAAAAACAGTCCATAAGGGCTGTTTTTGCTTGACTTTTTTTCGGGGGGGGTAGAGTGAGGGAAACTTTTAAAAATCTCAATCATGTTCAACAAAAAGAAAAATAAAAAAGTGGAGACAACCACTCAAAAAACAGAAATCAAACAAAACTCTCGATTTATCATCCCTGCAGGAGAAAAAGATGATAAGCCAGGGAAAATTAGATATCCATGCCCCAAGGGGTGTGGAGCGACGAGTGGATCGTCGTTCTACATGAGTACAATTCATGCGCCCTCGTGTAGATACAATCCCAAAAAGAAGTAAGAGCCTATCCCAATAGGCACCAGCCTATTGGGATAGGCTCTAAGGTTAAAAAACGCGCTTTAGAAGGTTTTGTTGGTGATACCATGTTATGGTATTGAGGCAAACAGTAAAGGGCGTTTTTTGTATTTTACAGGGAAATGAAGACAGCTTTTTTATTTCCCATTTTGTGTTAAAATACTCAGATATGGCAACAACATCAGACAAAATGGAATCAATCGTATCACTGTGTAAACGTCGCGGATTCGTCTTTCAGGGGTCGGATATTTATGGGGGACTGGCTGGGATGTATGACTATGGACCGTTTGGGTCACTGTTGAAAAACAACATTCGAGATAGCTGGCTCCGCAATTTTGTCCACAAACGTACTGATATGTATTTGGTCGATGCTGCAATCCTGATGAATCAGCGGGTGTGGCAGGCTACTGGGCATACGACAGAATTCATCGATCCTCTGGTCGAATGTAGTAATTGTAACAAGCGATGCAGGGTGGATCATCTAGTAGATGAAAAGGAAATAGAAGCTCTGGTAGATAGGCATGGTTCTGGTGCTGTCCAAGAAGAGCTCGACAATGCACGCAGATTTACTGGACCTCTCATGCTCGAAATTCTCAAAACAGAACACATCACCTGTCCTGGCTGTAATAAAATCGCATGGGGTATGCCTCGTGTGTTCAATATGATGTTGGAAACCCGTGTGGGCGCCGCGTCTGATTCGTCAGCGATATCGTATTTGCGTCCCGAGACTGCACAGGGGATATTTGTGAATTACAAAAATGTGGTAGATAGTCAGTCTCCGACATTGCCATTCGGAATAGGGCAAGTGGGAAAGGCTTTTCGTAATGAGATTACTCCGAGGGATTTCATATTCCGTTTGCGTGAATTAGAACAAATGGAGATCGAATATTTCATCGCAGAATCAGATTGGGAGCAGGTATTCCAGTATTGGCTCGAAGAGCAGATGGAATGGATGACCAGTATCGGTATCGACGGAGCAAAATTGCACGAATATGAACACCCAGCAGAGGGGCGTGCGCATTATTCGAAACGTACTGTCGATTGGGAATTCGAATTTCCTTTTGGTACAAAAGAGCTGACAGGGCTGGCGTATCGTACTGATTTTGATCTGAAAAAACACACAGAATCATCTGGGGTAAAATTGGATTATTTTGACGAGGCGACGAGCACGCGATTCACTCCGCATTGTATCGAACCTACATTCGGACTCGACAGATTGGTCCTCGCAATACTGACTTCGGCATATCGCGAAGAAGTATTGGAAAATGGCGATACTCGTGTGTATTTGGCATTTACTCCTGAGATTGCTCCGTACAAGATTTGTGTATCACCGTTGTTGCGCAACAAACCTGAATTGGTTGAGAGTGCAAAGACTCTCTTTGCAGAGTTGAAATCAGAATTCCTCTATGTTGCGTGGGATGATAGTGGTAATATCGGAAAGAGGTATCGCAGGCAAGACGAGATCGGAACGCCGTATTGCGTCGTTGTGGATTTTGATACCCTAGAATCAGGCACCATCACTGTGCGTGATCGCGATACAGGACAGCAGGAGACTATCAGTCAGGCTGATGTGATCCAGTATTTCCGAGAAAAGCTGAAGAATTAAATACAACCCCGACCCTCTCCCCTTATAAGGGGAGGGAGATGCCGCCTACGGCGGCAGGCAAACCACCAACCGCCCCGTCGCTGCGCGCCACCCCTCCACAGAGGGGAATTGCCGCCTACGGCGGCTCCATAATCACAGAAGCTATTGTTGTACATACTTTCAAAACTCAAAAAACTGATCGTCATTCCGGACCCGACAAACAAGGAGTTCTGTACATAACCTACTATTTGTGGTAGAATTATCTTATCTATGAGACGCACGAGACACACAAAAGGTCCCAATACTCGCACCGCAAAAGGGCCTCTGAAAACACCTGCTCGTGCAGGTCAGAATCGAAAATTTGCCGGCAAGGGGCACAGCACCGCAAATGGTGCTGATTTTTGGAATCGTGAATATACCGAAGGAGAGCATTTCAGTCTGTCTGACAAGCCTGGTAGTGAACTGGTAAAATTTACCCGTTGGTTTCGAGGTGAACAGGGTCATATGGACCTGAGTCAGATGCAGGTTCTGGACGTCGGGTGTGGTAATGGGCGCAACCTGATCTATCTGGCGGATCAGTATGGTGCGTCAGGGGCCGGATTTGATTTGTCAGAATCAGCAGTGGCGAGCGCTCGTGCGTCAGCAGAAAAGCTGGGCATCAGTAGTTCCGTGCGATTCTATCAGCACAACCTAGCAGAGGTAATCCCAGAGTCTGATCAGACGTACGAATTGATTCTCGATATGATGGTTTCGCATTGCTTGCGATCGACAGAGCGTAGCCGGTACAAACGAGAAGTCCTGAGACTGCTCCAACCAGGAGGGTTTATGATGATCAAAACATTCCTGCGCGAAGGAGACCAGCATGCAGCGAGAATGATGCGCGATCACCCAGGAGGCGAGCCAAATAGTTATATCCACCCGATGATTGGAATTTATGAATATGTTACGACCGAGGCTGCTTTTCGAGAATTCTGGGAAGACGAATTCATTATCCATCTATTACACAAATCTCATGGGTACCAGCACTGGGGTGGAGTGCCCTACAAACGCCGATACATGGTGGCGTATTTAGAGAGAAAAGGGAGATAAAATCCCTATGAAGGAAAATAGGTACAGTAAATACAAATAGGCCGGCCCCCGTAGGGGGCCGGCCTATTTTGCATTCATACCCATTTGTCATTCCCCTCTAGAAGGGAATCTCTTTGGAGACTATCATTTTGTCTGACTGAGGATCCCTTGTCAGAGTTTGTTTCTAAGAACCTGTCTCGGGTCTCACCGTCAAAATAACTCACAGTGACTTCCCGACAGTAAAACCTATATTTTCTGCTACAAAACGTCTTTTGCTCATTCACTGTACTACTAGTACAGTTCTCTCACAAAATACATTTTTTTGAAAACAAGGAGTACTAACGACTATGTTTTCTTATACTCTTGAGTGCGCTATAAAATCTAGGTTTTACTTATGTCGGG
>JANPGR010000014.1:0-2288 GCA_031424015.1 Candidatus Nomurabacteria bacterium | reverse complement strand
CCGACAGTAAAACCTATATTTTCTGCTACAAAACGTCTTTTGCTCGTTCACTGTACTACTAGTACAGTTCTCTCACAAAATACATTTTTTTTGAAAACAAGGAGTACTAACGACTATGTTTTCTTATACTCTTGAGTGCGCGATAAAATCTAGGTTTTACTTATGTCGGGCTGAGATTGGAGACAGGTTCTTAGGGTGACCCTGTTAGTACATACCTACGTAGATAGGCAAGACCACTAGGTGACGGATGGAGAAAATGGCAAATCGCGGAGCGATTTGCCATTTTGATAATTTGATTTCTTGTGTTATATATATCATTCTCATTTGGGGCTCGTGAATCCAAACAAAAATTCAATAATAGTATCCTAGGTATTATAATGCCTCTGTAGAGGATCGAGCATTTGAAGGCATTTCGTCTTTTATTTCAACGGTTCCACCTTTGCAAGACTTTGCTTCTTTTTTAAATGCTATCCAGGCATTTTGTCTCGCGACTGACAAATCCTTGTGAGCATTTACCGAAGCGATTCTAAAAGCGGTACGAACTGACTTGCGAGCAACTGCTCGTTCTTTTGCTGTTGTTTTGGTAAAGGATTCTTCTAATCCCGCTTTGCGAGTGTCGAGTGCTGTATTCATAGCAACAGTAAAGGCGGCAAACGCTGACTTTATTGTGTCTTCTCGTTTTGTTATATTTGATTTGATACAGGGGATATCAACTGAGTTTTGAGTCGTGGTGGTCATTTTATCAGTTGGGTGTAGGACTTCACCGTTAGACCCTATCATCTCTGCGAGAGATAATGCAGGAGTCAACATAACGATGAACAATACGAATGATACTTTTGATTTCATAGTTGTTTTCTAAAAATTGATGAATAAGTTTCAACTCGCCCAGTATACAGGAAATTGTATTTTTTTCCACTATATACTGTGCATAATGAATACATCCGACTACATGTAGGCAGAGTATTGTGAATCAAGAAACCTCGGACCAAGGCTACGAAGTGTCGGGACCAGTATAGGTTTTGCAATTTCGCAGATTCGAAGCCTGTTTGAGACGTATGTTGAGTTCTGCAGAATCGAAGAAATTGGTAAAACCTATTTGGACCAAAGCAGAGTCGACGAGATATTATGAATCAAGAAATTTTATTATACGCAAAATACGTAATACCGAGAGCGATCGCATCGATTTCATCATCGATTCCCGACGATGTACCACCCATTTGGGACCGCCTCTCTGTCATATCCATTTGGATGAGTTTGGGGACCATCATTGCGATGCGGGCTTTGTCTGCGCGGCCGTCACCAGTAATTGCCATTTTCACCTGTAGCGGTGTATATTCTACGACCGACAGGCCTGATTCTCGTGCTACGAATTTGATTACCCCTTTTGCTTCGGATACACCCATAATCGTTTTCTGATTGGTCGAGAAAAATACATTTTCAATAGACATCACCGTCGGTGAATATTTTGTAATCACAAATTGTATATGATTTGCCAGGACAAAAATACGTTCATCAATGGATTCCTTTTTATCCGTAGTAAAACATTCTGAATGGAGCAGTGTTTCACGTGTACCATTTGCTGATTTTTCCAGAATCGCAATTCCTACACGATCATATCCAGGGTCGATTGCGATAATTATCATATTTGTCTCATTGTACTCTATACAGAAATCAATTCAACCTATATACTAGTATCAAATATGGAAACCTCTGAACATACCACACTCGATGAACTCGAAGAAAAAATAGTAGCAATCGAAGAAACCGTCCTAGAAAATCGCACCATGACCGCAGAGTTATTGCGTATTCAACGAATTAACCTCTGGATGCGTATTGGATATTGGACTATTATCATTACAGGATTCATCGGTGCGTCTATCTATGTCGCCCCCTATATCGAAACAGCAAAGGATTTGATAGGACTGCATCAGGATGTTGCGGAGTAGGTGTTATTGTTGTTGTGAATACAGTATGTATTCAATCTTTAAACACATTGTAATCAAAACCAATAGAACCAATAGATTGGATACATTATTTTATAACTACCACAAAACAAAACTGGTCGTCATTGCGGCCCCCGAGCCGCAATCCAGGAGTATTGAAATCGTAATATTTTCCTGTACCATATTGCTATATGGAAAAGAAATGTTATGTATATCTAGTGACCAACAAGAGGAATGGAACCCTCTATTTAGGAGTAACAAGTGATTTGCAAAAAAGAATATGGGAACATAAAAATAAACTTTATAGAGGTTTTTCTGAGAAATATGAAACTGATGTATTAGTTT
>JANPGR010000013.1:0-7557 GCA_031424015.1 Candidatus Nomurabacteria bacterium | reverse complement strand
ACTTTGGGGGAAAACTGATGCGTGTATACCGGTAGTGATTGTTGGGCTAGATAGTATGCTACCTTAGCCACCGTGTTGGGTGATTTGGAGGTTTTCATATGAGTCTATTATATCAAAAGTTGGTGGTTTTCTACAGAGCATACCTGACACCCTTCCCCCGAGAAACAATTACTACTAATTCAAACAAAGAAAACACTTGAACCTTTTGCGGATTCGGGTGTCTGATGTTACTGGGATGTGTTTCGTGCAACAAAACCAATTTTTTATTTTTTTTGGTAACTATTAGCATCTAATATATCAGAAAAATTATTAATGGCTGTTTTTACACTGCCGGTTACATACGATATTATACTATTTTGTTTCTCGGCTTCAGTTGGTATGACAGGTATTTGCTTGTCATCTTTAAAAACTGTGATTCCTCTTTCGTTACAACTAACTTTCAAAGATTCAAATGTAATATTATTTTTCTCATCCCTGTCTTCTTCTGAGTAGATTCTATCCGTAGATCTGTTTCTATCTACCTTGATACCTGAAAATGATCCATACTGTGAATTATGCGCTACTATGGTTATTTCATGAATATGAAATATTTCTCCTGTGACGTCTATAACAACATAGAGTTGAAAAAGTACTTTTTTTCCATCGGCATCGGAAGCTGTTATTATTTTACCTACTTTTAATTGGGTGTTCGATAAATCAAAATCATACAATGTAGAAGTAAAGTCATTTGATGATTCAACAGGAATTTTAATAGGAATTTCCCGTAATCTACACCTCTTTATTATATTTTTAATATTACCCATCGTGTGTTTATCGAGATTGAACATTGATTCTAAAAAAGGCTGCTCAAACATTTCTGTATTTTTTTTGGCGATTTCTTCTTCCTTCTTTTTCACATCATTTTCATGTTTACTTAAAAACAAAGTACCTAACCCCGCAAGAGTTAAAAGAAATGCCGATCCTAAAAAACCTCTTCTTGTTGAGTTATTTTCTGATGATTCTCCCATATACCTCTATGTTACCGCAAAAATCCTACTCCAGCTAATACACCTGTTGAAAAATGTCGTCCGATTATGCAGCTAGTACCATACAACATATGTTTGATTTTGCTATACTGTACCATCCCATGCTATACTAACCCTACTATGCTGGAATATATTAAAAGCTTTCTCGATCTGCACCCAATGGTATTTTATAGCTTGCTCTTTTTGTTGTGCTTTCTCGAGGGCTTGCCTATCATTGGCAGTTTGGTTGCAGGCGGGACCGTTGCAATTGGTATCGGGACTCTGGCTTTTGTCGGGCTCGTTGATCCTGTTACCGCGCTCATCGTTATGTCGCTGGGGAGTTTTGCAGGAGATCTGGCAGGATATTTTACCATAAAACATTTCAGGACAAAAATAGCCCGTTTCCAGCGTATGGTACAACCACTCGAAGACAACCAATCTCGATTTTCGAGATTCTTTGACCAGAATTTCTTTCTCGTTACTATACTGTCACGACTCGTTCCTATGGTCCGATCACTCCCGTCGCTGTTTGCAGCTATCCGCAAAATAGAGTCAGCTCCCTATGTTATCGCATCAGTATTAGCATCAATCTTGTGGGCTAGCTCGGGGATATTGATCGGATATGGAGCCAGCACCGTTGTCTCTCCTCAGGTGATACTCATGATCATCATCGCGAGCGTTATCCTGCCTTCGGTCTATGGAATTGTCAAACTCATACTACATCAGAAAAACAAAAACCACCCACCCAAAGGATAGATGATGTTTGTTTGATATTTTCTATTGGACGAGGTTCAAATATTTTTCTCAAATAGGACTTCCTCATTACCTGAAAAACCTATCAGAAGCGATATACACCAAGGGTATACGTATTGGTAAAAGGTCATATATCGCTGAGATGAGCGCTACGTTGCGTGTTTTGAATGGTAACGGGGAAGTCCCCTATCAAAGAACTAGAAATCCCCTTTTAGATCCGCCATAGCATCCGCCATAGCCTGATCTACATCGGATGCTTCTGGCCTCGGTGATGCGGAATACTCTGTATCCCTCTCTCCTCGATATCCATCTGGTTCGATGATTTTCATGTTGACTCTCTCGCCTGATTTCATACCGACGACACGCAGGACCGTACGGATAGATTTTGCGGTTGCACCTTTGCGTCCGATGATTTTGCCCATGTCTTCGGGGTTTACATACAGAGACAACAATACACCCATCTCGTCTACGGTGCGCTCTACACGGACGTCATTCGGATGATCTACGAGCCCACGAACTACGAATTCTAAAAATGCTACTGATTGGTTTGTTTCTGACATACGGGAATAGATTGTGTGTGACTGATAAAACAGGACAGATTCCGAGTCAGTGTGTATGAGACAGGAGGAATCCACCCCTGAACACCTCAACCTCTCGATTGATGCATTCATTGTTTAGTATAGACCAGAAATAGGTTGACTTCAAATAAAAATTGTGTAGTATCTGTGTATATATGTTGAAAATTCGTCTCCAAAGAATCGGTCGCCACAAGGAACCTCACTACCGTATCGTAGTTATAGAGTCTACTCGCGGTCCAAAATCTGCAAAATCTATCGAAGAAGTAGGTTCGTATAACCCAAAAGCTGGTACTCAGACACTGAATGCCGAGCGTATCACCTACTGGATATCAGTTGGTGCACAGCCATCTGACACTGTCCACAATTTCCTCGTCAGGCACAAGGTCATCGAGGCTCCTGTCCGCCAGGTCAGTGTGAGCAAGACTCGCAAGGCAAAGAAATAATTCCACAACTTGTCCAAAATCCCGAAAAGGAAAACAGACAAAATGCCAGGAAATACAGATATCAGGCCGGCCCCTACGGGGCCGGCCTGAATTGTATTCTGCTCCTCCACCCCCCCCCATTCCTCTCAAACACCCAAACCACCCCGTCACTGCGTGCCACCCCTCCACAGAGGGGAATTGCCGCCTACGGCGGCCACCCATACTCCCGTTCTCCCGCAGTAACACTACCTAATAAATAAAAAGAAAACACTCAATCTCGTAAAGAAATTGGGTGTTTTTTGAGGAAATAAAAAAATAAAATTTTTTATTTCCTCGTTGTGTGGACCCCTCCTGCAAGGGAGTCGTCCATTCCACCGACCCCTACGGAGCTGGTGGTTTTTTTTGGTTTTGGAAGCGGGTTTTGTGGTGGGGGCGTCCCTACCACTTGCGGTTTTTCTACAACCGCATTTTGGGCTCCGTTGTCCTTAAAAAAATCTAAAAAGGCTTGTAGAGAGCCTTTTTCAATTATTACTTTTTTCATTTTTTATTTTTTATTTTTTTCGACAAGAATTTGTCTACCCAGAGACTACAACCACAACAGATAAAAGTCAACTACCCAATCCTGAATTTCCTCCCTACGGCGCAGTCGTCTTCCCAGCCCCTTTGTTGGTCATCCTCGCTTGCCGGGGATGACGGAAATAAGGAGTTCATAGTACGACTATATTTGCTAATGCCTGTGGCCTCAGATAACTACCGCACAGTCTCTACTTTAGTAGTTATACAAATACAAGAAAAAACAAAGCTGCAAAACATACCATTTCGTTTAACTATCCGAGGTCCCCCGTTCGGAGGACGACAATACATGTTGGGTTTTGAAAACCTGCACAGCAATGGAATCTGCAGTTACGCGGGCCGCCGGAGGCGGCAATTCCCCTCTGCGGAGGGTCTGTAAAACAAGGAGTGAGGGTACGAACGACTATGTTTATGATGCAGAGCCCATAGACACGGTCTCTAGTTTCAAGTAATCAGCATTTTACACTTTATTATACATATTCCTGGATTGCGGCTCGGGGGCCGCAATGACGACTTCTTTTATCTTTCAAGAGTCTGTACAGACAATAGAGCTCCGCACCCACATCCCGCCAAGCACCACCCAAAAGAAAAACCCTCCCAAAATGTGAATCTCGGGAGGTTTAGGTGTTAGTGTTACAAAAATTTAATTCGTTGGCGGTTTTCGCTTGTTGTGAGGTTTTACATCACCGTTGTGTTTTTTTAGGGCTTGTTCTGGGGTTAGGGAGTCTGGTGGTGGGTTTATCATGTTTACTACCCGATTGAACCAAGACTTTTTTTCTTTTTTGGGCTCTTTGTGGCCCAGGTTATTTACTATCATAGTAAAAAAAATTTGAGTGAAAAAATAATGATTTAAAAATATGTGTCTGCATCTATCCTATCGAATTTTTGGAAAAAGTCAAAGGGGTAATATCTGTTGGTGTTGATCTATAGCTCTCGACGACGCAGTCGTCTTCCCAGACTCGATTTGGGATCCATTACGATAGTCTTTAGTTTCAAATAGCTTTTACTTTGCACATTGTTGCATGTATTCCTGGGTTCCGGATGACGGAATAAGGAGTGATAACGACTATATTCCTAATGCCTATGGCCAATTCCAAAAAATTTAGTCGCACTTTGGTGCTCCTGATTTTTATCGAAGTGTATACCCTTGCGGTATTGGGTCCGGAATGACAATGCTTTTTTGGATTATAGAAATCTCTACAGCAATGGGTTCTGATACTATTGTGCCGCCGTAGGCGGCAATTCCCCTCTGTGGAGGGGTGGCGCATAGCGACGGGGTGGTTACCTGCCGCCGTAGGCGGCATCTCCTCCCCTCTTTTAGGGGGAGGCTGGGAGGGGGTTGTATTCTTATTTCCCCAGCGGCCGTATCACCACCTCTTCCCATCTACCAGCTCCCGATAATTCGATATACCCCACGACTGATCGCACCTGGCCATCAGGCCAATCAGTATACTCTGCACGCTCGGACCCAAACAGCAATATCTGAGCCGTATTCCCCCAGTCATCCACAATCATAATTTTCTCATGCGATAATGTCTTGCCGAACAATTTCCTACTCTGGATGCGGACATTCTGGATCATCCATCTGGGTTGAACATTCGCAACTCCCCACGGACGCAGTGTTTCCAATTGCCGAGCAAACTGAACCGTAATATCCGGCACGGTAATCATCGCATCATACGGCTGTATGTCCACCGTCGTATCTGGCCGGTAATCAGCTATTGATAATCCATCCAAATACGCATTCATATCCTCGATATTCGCACGATTCATCGTGAACCCTCCTGCGAATGCATGCCCACCACGCCTGTGGAAATATTCTGATGGCGCCCCCATCATAATGTCCAACATATTCACCCCGTCATAGCTCCGCAGTGACCCTTTGATCAGATCATCCCCATATCCTGCCCATACGAATACCGGCTTTTTGTATTCTTCGGCTATGCGTCCTGCGATGATGCTCAACACCCCAATATGCCAATCAGGGTCACCCACCCACAAGACCTGACGATCTGACTGCACCGCAACCTGATCCAGGACCGACCGCATATGACTATCTACTACCCGCCTGCGTTCGTCATTGAGGCGAGTGAGTTCATTTATAATGACCTGGGCTGATTCTGCATCTGGTGCGGATAACGCGTTATACGCGACCTCTGGGTGCGCCATACGCGATGCAGCGTTGATACGAGGCACCACGCGGAATGTCAGCGACCTCTCGTCAATCGCATCCAGATCGACACGCGACGCGACGCAGAGCGAAGCAAATCCCACTCGTCTGGATTTTTGCATTACGCGCAGTCCATACCACGCCAGAATTCTGTTTTCATTCACCAAGGGCACCATATCGGCTAGCGTCGACAATCCCACCATATCCAGCATCCATTTCTCCCACCCGATTGGCAATTGACTGACTCGATCCGAACCAGATTCCCGCAATCGGACGAGGCACGCACGGATCAGCTGGAATGCGACCGCACAACCACACAGCATCGGGTCTGCATAATTCCCCACCTTTGGATGCACCAGGATACACTGTGGACCATTACCCTCCGGTATCTCGTGGTGGTCCGTCACGATTACCTCCATACCCAACGATTCAGCATACACCACCTCTGCCCGAGCGCCACACCCCACATCAATCGTGATCAAGAGTGTAGTACCACGACGAGCAATCTCATCGAGCGCATCCATATGGATGCCGTAGCCTTCGTCGTGACGATGCGGCAGATATACGTCGAAATTCGAATGTCCCACAGAGGTAAAAAATTCGGACAGGATAACAGACCCAGGGATCCCATCAGCATCATAATCAGCGTAGATAGTAATCCTCTCGCCCGCATCAATAGCCCGCATCACTCTATCCACAGCCAGATTCATATCATTCATCGTGAATGGATCAGACAGCTGATCGTATACAGGATTCAGAAAATTTGGTATGTCAACCACACCCCGGTCGCGTAGTAATCGTTCCAACAATGGATGCAGTGTCATCATTCTGTTATACTATATTTCATATGACAAATCCAACTCTATTCGAAAAGATTATCAACAGGCAGATCCCAGCGCACATCGTATACGAAGACGACACCTACATCGCGATACTGGACATATTCCCCAAAAAACGTGGACACACCCTCCTCATCACGAAAACAGTATACCCTTGGGTCAATGACGTCCCTGATTTTGGTGGATATTTCGAAACAGTCCGGAAATTGGGCTTGGCAATCCAGTCGGCATTGGGTGCAGAATACATCAGTTATCAGACATTTGGCGCCGAAATCCCCCACGCACATATCCACATCGTACCCTATTATGACAAAACTGACGAATCCTGGCACAGACACACAGCGACCAATGACGAATTGGCAGAAGTTGCAGACGCGATAAAGCTTGCATTGTAGATTATACGTTGTATAATAGAAATCAAGTAAGTTCGTATCTCGTGTCCCCTCTCGTGCTGTTTAGGCTGTAGGTTACATCGGTATGGTAAATGGTCGACTTACGGATACTAGATATTGAATCAAACACACACGTATATGGCAAAGAAATTATATGTAGGAGGACTCGCGTGGGCAACCACTAACGAGAGTCTCGGAGCTGCATTCGCAGCAGCAGGTGCAGTTGTATCAGCAGAAGTCATCATCGACAGAATGTCAGGCCGATCAAAAGGTTTTGGATTCGTTGAAATGGCTGATGATGCAGGTGCATTGGCAGCAATCCAAATGTGGAACGAAAAAGAACTCGATGGCCGTATGATTACGGTTAACGAGGCTCGTCCAATGGAAGACCGTCCACCACGTCCAGCAGGAGGTGGGTACGGATCTCGTCCACCACGCCGTGATGGCGCTGCAGGCGGATATTCTGCAGGCGGATCATCTCGCGGCGGATACGGAGCAGGAGCAACTGGCGGTGCAAATCGTTGGTAATTCTGACTCTTTGTTACAGTGATACGCAAGTATTCTGTGACAGACTCGAGAACGAACGGGTCCGGCCATGCCGGACCCGTTTTTCTGTTGATTGTTATTTTGAATTTAGAACCTGTCTCCAATCTCAGCCCGACATAAGTAAAACCTAGATTTTATAGCGCACTCAAGAGTATAAGAAAACATAGTCGTTAGTACTCCTTGTTTTCAAAAAAAATGTATTTTGTGAGAGAACTGTACTAGTAGTACAGTGAACGAGCAAAAGACGTTTTGTAGCAGAAAATATAGGTTTTACTGTCGG
>JANPGR010000012.1:0-2972 GCA_031424015.1 Candidatus Nomurabacteria bacterium | reverse complement strand
ACTGATGCGTGTATACCGGTAGTGATTGTTGGGCTAGATAGTATGCTACCTTAGCCACCGTGTTGGGTGATTTGGAGGTTTTCATATGAGTCTATTATATCAAAAGTTGGTGGTTTTCTACAGAGCATGTCAGGTACCCTTCTTTCAATGTTGCCCGTTGCAAATAGATTCAGAACCCTGAATTGCAATCAGATTTATTTTAATATTCAAAATTTTTAGATAAATACATACCCTGCCATAGCGTTAGAGCATCAGAATCTATAAATGAAGATGCATTTTTATGCCAAGGTTTAACTTTCCCAGCAAAGTGTAGAATATTAATTGGTTTTTGGGAACTATCAAATCCATAGCCATACTCTAACTCATATTGAGGTAAAAACTTTGATAAAATGTTAAAAGAATGATCTAGGTGTAGCGTAGTTTTCTCTGGCCAATCTTTAAAAAAAGCTTGCAAAATACCCTGATCACTTGAATGAAGATCCTCTAATTCTACTAACTTTCTGTAAATTTTACTATTCGGCTCAACAACAATTACGCCAGAATTTAATCCATTTTTAACCCAAAAAATATCACTTTTACTTTTAAAAAGACCACCAGTAGGAACAGCTGACATGTTATCTTTTGTAAAAAGATCATCTATATTGCTTAGTACAATAGTGTCAGCATCTAGAAATACTATTTTTTGATACTGAGTTTGTGCGAATATACTTAATTTTGAATAAGTATATAACCATCTTGGATGATCTTGATTTATTATTTGTTTTGGAAATATAGGGTCAATTAATTTAGTTACTATACCAGATCTCTGTAATTCAACTAAAACTTTTTGGTCTATAGTTCTAGAGATAAGAACTATCAAATTATATGTAGTTTGAGACTTTTTTAAAGAATTAAACAAAGCAATAACACCTGGTACGTATTCTTCTGTTGAAAGAACCGTCATAAATACATTAGGTTTCATATGATGCATTTTACCTTGCTATAAGTAATTTATCAATCTTGTTCAACAAGGACTCGGTCACGGTCGCATATGTGCTCTGCTCGCTATCGCATTACAAACAAGGACTCGGTCACAAAACATATTTCCTCGATGCTCGGACTCCGAAACAGTCATACTGTTTCTGCGCTCGCATTCGGAAATTGTTTCGCGACCCCTGATTCGAGTCCTTGTTGGGCTTGCAAAATGACGAAAAAAACGCTAACGCGTTTTTTTCTATTTTGTTGCCCGACAAGGACTCGAACCTCAATTCTCGGTACCAAAAACCGGTGTCCTACCATTAGACGATCGGGCAAAAAAGTGAGAGTCACCGGCCACCACTACAACAAGAATGGCGAGACCGGCTCCCTCACATTACTACTTTACCTTATTATGCCGTGAATTTCAAGGTGCTAAAAAAGAATAAAACAACCTTGCGGCAGAAGTACCAAAATATCAACCTAATTCTCATATTTAGCTTTAATATCCTGGATTCCAGCTCATTTCCAAAAAATATATTCGTTCGTACCTCGTCGTTATTTTTTATTGCAATGTATACCCTTGTGGTACGGGGCTGGAATGACGATGAGGATATTGAGATCTAACACCTCACAGCTCTTTTGAGTCCTTCGAATTCAGCCTCCGCCGCAGTGTCAAAATAGATACGATTTTCCACCTTTACTCGATTCCCCGCTTTGCACCCTTTTGGGTAATAGGTTTTGCCTGACTTACTAGCAAAGAATTGCCCACTACTACTAGTAGCCACAGGAACAGTTCCTGAAACAGGATTCGAGCCAGACCCGCTCGCAGGAATGTCCGTCGAACCCGCAAAAAATTGCTGAGAATCATAAGTTTCCCGCAAATCAGCAGGTCTGATTGATCTAGTACCAGATCGTGTCGAAATAGCCCTAGAATCGGATTTTTCAGGCTCTGGTGCCAGGTTTCCTGCTGTTTGTACTCCAGACAAGGCTGGATACCAACGATGCTGATCCTGAGCGTCCCCACCACTAGCCCCCAGCCAGTATCCAGTCACCATTGCGAGCCCCACACACAGGGTGGTGACTGCTCCGCGGAGGATCCGTATAGAGTCGATTTTAGGCTTGATTTCTTTGTAATTATCGTGTATAGTGTGTTGGTCATTCATAGTTTTGGATTGACGAGGTCGGTTCATCACAAACAATTCTATATAAACATTACACTATGTCAACAAAACTCTCCGCAGGAAAAGCATCCCGTTCAGGCGACTCAAATCCACAATATTTGGGTACTAAATTGTACGGAGGACAAAAAGCAAAAAATGGCAACATCATCGTACGTCAGCGTGGTGCAAACATTTTAGCTGGAAAAAATGTCCGACTCGGCAAGGACTTTACCGCATACGCAATCGCTCCTGGAATCGTTACCTTTAGCCGCAGACGAAAAATGAAGTTCAACGGCAAAATGGAAACAAAGAAAGTAGTCAACGTGCTCTAGTATACTACCTCAATCAAATCCAAATCTCTAAAACACCTGGCTCTACCAGGTGTTTTATTGTAGGATCTTTCAGCAACAACAAGACCAAAGACTATACTTATTCCCCCTTTACCGTAACAGTGAATTCTTTTTCATATAATCGATAGGTGTGATCCCCTGTCTTTTTCATCGGCGTAGGGATTATAATATCGACTTCACGCAAATGTTTTACCACGTCACGAGGTAACGCATCCTTTAGTACAGCAAATATCTGAGAAGGTTTTATTGATTGATATAGGGTGCCGTGATGATCCGCATGAGTATTCAAAACGACAGTATGATTGTTCAAAAACGCGTATGCTTGATTCTTGTAGGTTTGGTCTATTGTGACAGCTGTTTTGTTGTCTTTTTTGGTTGCTTCGAGTTTTGCGATATTCGCAGGAGTAGCCTCTATTGCTTTTTTCTCTGGGATTAGCTTGCCGAGTGCGAGTCCGTCAGCAACGGTTACGATAGAACCTTTTGTACCTATTTTCTTTATGTTATC
>JANPGR010000011.1:0-8308 GCA_031424015.1 Candidatus Nomurabacteria bacterium | reverse complement strand
CAAAACGTCTTTTGCTCATTCACTGTACTACTAGTACAGTTCTCTCACAAAATACATTTTTTTGAAAACAAGGAGTACTAACGACTATGTTTTCTTATACTCTTGAGTGCGCTATAAAATCTAGGTTTTACTTATGTCGGGTTGATATTGGAGACAGGTTCTTAGGGGGCCGGTTTTGGCTCCGCCAAAACCGGCCTTTGATCATATCTAAACCCGTCATACACTAAATGTAGTTGTGCATTTCTCGGTAAATCCTCGTGAGAGTGTGATATACTACAACTCTATGAAACATCTCGACGACATTAATAATGATCTACAAACGGGCAGTACAGGTACTCAGAATCATCCTATTGATACTCGTATGGATAGTATTCGCCCGACCGTCTCTGATACTCCGCCTACGTGGAATAGGCCAACAGAACCAGAGTATGTTCGTCATCATCCAAAAGTAGGTAGTGCGAGGATATTCTTTGTTGTTGCTATGGTTTTCTTTGTCGGGTGTTTGGGGTATTTCTTTTATACTTTTACTGTTGGAGGTGTGAGTGCAACAGAAGACAGAATCAATGTATCGATTGTTGGTACTTCATTTGTGACCAGCGGTGTAGAGTCTAATTATGATGTAATCGTCGAAAATACCAACAGAGTCTCGCTCGAAAAAGCAGTACTCGTATTGTCTGTACCACAACAGGCAGGTAGAGCAGACAAGGTGCAAAAGAAAATATTAGAAAAACTAAAACCGGGGGAGAGCAGGAGAGAGTCATTTCCTGTGACGCTTTATGGCGCTCAGTTTGAAGATAAAAAAATAACTGCATCAATAGAATATGCATTCCCTGGGTCTCGAGCTGTATTGGTAAAGCATTCAGATTTTCCTATTCGAATTGCTGATTCTCCTGTGCGTTTAACTGTTACAGGTCCAAAAGAACTGATAGTTGGACAGGATGTCACATATGAAATATCTTTTCAATCAAAAACAGGAATCCAAGATGTAGGATTAAAGATAGAATACCCAGAAGGATTCGATGTCACTGACACGAGTTTGACACCGACAGCGGGTAAATACTATTGGGAATTTGCAAAACTCTTGGCAGGAAAAGCAGAAAAACTCACCATACATGGAACATTCAAGGGTAGCTCAATTGCAGGTGTTGGGACTTCGTTGCGAGTATATATAGGTTCACAATCACACGACGAGAAACTTCTCGAGAGTATTTATGCTGTAGAGCCTTATGAATTACAGGTTTCTGAATCAGTATTGAGTGCTCAGGTTTCATTGAATGGATCCAGTGCAGAAACATATCCGGTCTATCCTGGTACACATCTGTCAGGGTCCGTACTCGTAAAAAACATTTCACAGAACCCTATTTCTAATGCAGAGATAACCTTGATCGTTGACGGAAATATCATCGATACGTCTACATTGACTGCAGAACAAGGATTCTATAATTCACAGAATTCTAGTATTATCTGGTCAAAGTCTTCGGGAAGCGCAGAGTTGGGATTGTTGGCTCCTGGAGGGAGCATAGTATTGCAGTTTAATGCTGATGTTGGGTCAACCCTCTCGAGTGATTCCACGGGAAGCGTAATAGTTTCTGTCGCAGGGGTGTCTCAGACAGGGGATAGTATAAAAGCAAAGAATATCGACCAAATAACCCTCCAACAGAGCGCGCGACTGTCATTGATACAATCCACACTCTATACTAATGGAGTATTTGACAATGATGGACCTCTGCCTCCTGTCGTCGAAGATCCCACAACTTACACCATACAATGGACAGTGCCTCGTCAGATCGTTGATTACGGGGATGTGCGCGTTACTGCACAGTTGCCCGTATATGTCGACTGGATAAAATCAAAACCAACAAAACTCATAAATTACAACCCTACAACACGAGAAATCACCTGGAGTCCAGGACTCGTATCGAGTCAGGGTGCTACAGACCCAACAATGTCATTCCAAGTAAAAATCACTCCATCAAGCTCCCAGGTTAATACGAGCCCTGCGTTGGTAGAATTGGTAAATATATCAGGAAAAAATCTCCTCACAGGTAGTTATAACGAACTGAAAAAGCAGAACCATACAACAGCAACGAGCGGTGATTCCGAAGACATCAGTGGGAATGTAGTTGCTCAGTAATCATGCGATAGAACAACAAAAAACCAATACAATACGTGTTAGTTTTTTGTTACGGGTTAAGTGACACTCCGTGTTGCTCTCTACGTCAATAATAACCAATACTATAATGACAATTTGAATATTTCTGGCAAGATTAATGAGTATGAATAATAAATTATGCCCAACAAGGCTCTAGGCATTCAAAATCTCACAAAATTACTCAAGTCCCGTTTCCATAGTTCCTTTGCCCTCGGGTACTCCATCGTTTTCATACCGAGATTTGAGTGTGAGTATTTTAGAAAAGAATTCTGATAGGATAGTTTGCCATATAGAAAATATATCATCAGTGATGAGGGTTTTTGTCAGCTCTGGATCTCTGAATTCTCGGAAAAACATATGAATTTCCTTGTCGTCTTTACTCAAAGAGTTGATATGTTCTATGAATTCATCTTTGGTTTTTATCTTTTTTTCTAAAATTTCAGAAAAAGTACTATAAACATAATTCAGCATTGTAATGCTAAAATCCACTCCAGTAGTGCTATTAATTACTAATACTGTTTCGAGCCAGAGTCGTACCAGGTTAATTCTAGCTAAAGTCTTTTTATACTCAGTTAGATTTATCTGTCCAGGAACAAGAGGATTTTGATATCTAGTTTTGTAAAGCATTAAAATCAAATCAGTAAATATTTTTTTAAAAGATGTATTTTGACTGTCTTTAATATTAGTCTCGTCAATAAAATTTTCTAGTTCTCTGTTTTCTCGAAAAAAATCTTTAAGTTTAGTAGTGACGATATCTTCGATGAGAGGTTCAGAGGTTTCGCTAAAAACACTCAATTTTGAGTCTAAGAGAATTCCTAATTTTCGAGTAAATACTACTGATTCCTTAAAAGCACTTAAGCCTTCTTGTATAGATTTAAGTTGATCTTTGTAAAACGTTTCTCTCAGATCCTCGATAGATTTATTTATTTGGGGGAGTTTTTCTCGTATTTCGTTTTTAAACTCAGAGAGCTCTGCAGTGTTTGCATTACTATAACTCTGAATGTCTAGTATTTTTGTAAAAAAATCAGTATATTCATGTAGGTAGGTTGCAATAAATTCTTCTAGAGAATTTTTGTACTCCCGAATCGCATTACTGAATGTTTCTATTATTGTCCCAGTACTTAACCAGGCCTGGAGGGGTAGGGATATACTTGTAAAGTTAGTAGAAAAGATGTTTAACCTCGAAATATCTTCTGAAAGAATATGAACAGAGTATCTCTCCGCAATGTCTCCTTTGAATGGGTTTCCAACTGAATCTGTTTTTATGTGAGGATCTTGTTCTAAGTTAGCTAGCAAAGGATCATCGTCTCCTCCAGCAATTTGTTCTCGTGGCTTATTGAGTTTGAGTATAGGTAGGGGTAGAGTTGCTGTAATGTTTTCGGGAATTACTACTTTAGTATTTTTAGCACCATCTATATTTGGTGAGTTAGTAAACTCCTGTGCAATGCCAGCAATTAAGTTCTCGAGATTTGAAGTTAATTCACCAACTTTCATATATCTCTAGTATACCTCGAGAATACGTATTCGCAAAACTGTTCCCACAGGTGTATACTAGGAGTATATGTTGACCCTCGATTCTGTTGCTCCTAATTTTTATCTCCTCGATCAGGATTCTGTGATGCGTCGACTGTCTGACTATTTAGGGTCGTGGGTTTTGCTCTATTTCTATCCAAAAGATGACACA
Organism: Candidatus Nomurabacteria bacterium; assembly: GCA_031424015.1. Classification (GTDB taxonomy): domain Bacteria; phylum Patescibacteriota; class Minisyncoccia; order Phycocordibacterales; family UBA1006; genus JANPGR01. The sequence goes on along the minus strand of JANPGR010000011.1, from coordinate 4,472 downwards.
CCAGGGTGCACTGCCGAGGCGTGTGCTATACGTGACATCTATAATGAATTCGAAAAACTCGATGTCATCGTCCTCGGGGTGTCGCATGATACACCAGAATCGCATAGTAGGTTCAAGGCGAAATATGAGCTACCTTTTACACTCTTGTCTGACCCTGCAAAATCTGTAATGAAGCAGTATGATGCCTCGAGAGGGGTGTTCACACAGAGGTGTTCCTATCTGATTGACCCAAAAGGTGTAATTATTGCAGTCTACCCAAAGGTTGATCCTGCGAATCATGCTCTGGAGATTATTGCTGAAATCCGGTCTCGCCTCGCCCTCGTGTAGAGCTTTTGAGATTTGTAGAAAAACCTCTCGAGAAAAGTCGGATTGAAATTTCTAACTTTATAAGTATACTAAGGAGTATCATGAAAAGTAGAATTGTCCACAGAATAAAGATTAAAAAACTCATAAAAAAATATGAAGATCACATTAAAAAGGGCTCGTTATTTGTTATTTTGCTATTTTTAGCGATTGTATTGTATAGTACGGGGGTATACTGGAATTTTATTTATAAAGGTGCTCATTTTCAGACTCTTGACAGAGAAAATAATAAACAACAATTAGACTCGGAGTTGTTAAAAAAAATACAGCATTCCTCGTTTGAGGTAATTGAACGAGACAAAGGTAGGGTAAGTAATCAAAACGAGGGGCCAGAAACTATTGGTGAACCAGAGATTCTTCCTCTCGATGAGTTAGAGAAATTAGAACAACAGGATCCTGAAAAAACAGGAGAACCAACAAGAGAAATTACTAAAAACGACCTCTTGGGCAAGATCGACCCTAGTACAGACAGTAGATTTATAAGGGTTCCTCAGAAATATTTAGTATATAAAAATAGTGGCATGTATTTACGATCAGAAGTTTGGAACGCATTTCACTCAATGGCAAAAGCTGCAAATCATGATGGTATAGACATACGAGTTGCATCAGGCCTGAGAAAGTTCAGACAACAAAAAGATATATGGCAATCCAAGTGGGATGGTATCAAAAAAACACAATTTGGATATTTGTCAGATACTATGACAGATAGAGAAAAAGTTACTTCAATTTTGGTATATTCAGCTATGCCCGGTACTTCTCGTCATCACTGGGGAACCGAGGTGGATATTAACAGTGTGAGTCCATACTACTTTACTACAGATGAAGGTCAAAAAGTTTTCGAGTGGCTGAAACGTAATGCTCATGAATATGGTTTTTGTCAGACATATACCAAAGATAATCCTGTAGGAGAAGGCTATAGAACAGAACCATGGCACTGGTCATACGTACCATTGTCGAGAAAATTTTTGGAAAAATATAAACAAGAAATTGCTAATTCTGATATACAAGGTTTCCCTGGTTCAGGGCTAGCCCAAGAATTAAACACAATAGAAAATTATGTTTTAAATATTGATGAGAGTTGTAAATAGTTTTTTATTTACTGTAGTAGTAAATGTTTTTTTTCGGCAATGATGCGCAAATAAGGTGTCACTATTTGGATGCCTTCGTGTGCTAGATAACTAAATCCAAATAGCATAATGGTAATACCGCAAATTATGATAATATTTTTTGTATATCCTTTCAATACATGGATATACTTTTGTACGATAATCCCATATATACACCACACCCCGAGGGATGCTAGTGCATATCCAGAATACACGACCCAGGCGTGTGAACGTTGAATGGGAAGTAGTTTCGAAGCATTTAAAAAAGCAAGCATTGAAATGATTGCAAATGGATTAATAGCATTCAAGAAAAAAGCATAGAGAGCAATAAGCCCGAGATTTTCTCTATGTTGCATAAGAGTTTTTCCTTCTTTTGGATAAAAACCTCTATAGGTCATATGCGCACCTATAGAAAAGAGAATAACGGAGAGCATTATTCCAAACAGTGGGTGTATACTCTGAATAGAAAAGTGGTTAGGTAGAGAGCCTATGACATACAGGTGTAATAAATCTGCCAAGAGAACACCTCCAATAACAGCAATAATGGATTGATAGGTATTTTGTGCACGAGTCGCAACCAAGTATGCAGAAACAGGACCTGTCGGAAGGTTATTTGCTATGCCAATATAAAATGATTGAATAAATATTCCGAACAGCATATGTCTGACTATGATTTGTTCTCATTATTTCCATGGTGAGTTTCTGCCCTTAGATTTTGATATTCTGATTGAATTTTGTGTATTTCTGTTTCTGTGCCTTCTTCGATATCTACTAATTCATTATTTGCATTTTTCATAGCTCGAATGAGCTCGTCGAGTTTCAGATGGATTGCTTGGGCGTCTCTGTTTTGGGTGGTTTGAACGAGGAATATCATGAGAAAGGTGACAATGGTCGTGCCTGTATTGATGACGAGTTGCCAAGTGTTTGAATAGTCGAACATGGGACCTGTGATACCCCAGAGGGCAATAATGAGAACAGACAAGAGAAATGCATACGGTGTCCCTACATAATGTGCAATTCTAGAAGAGATTCGTTGGAAATAGTCAGTGATTGTCATAAATAGTATGGTTTGTGGTAGGTGTGTTTTGAGTAATTGAGAAGTGTGATTAGAGGGCGTGTTTGGGTTTAGTTTTATGGGGCCGCCGGAGGCGGCCCCATAAAACTATTACCCTACGCTATCAGTTCTATCGCGAATTTCTGTCTGGATTCGTGTGATGAAATCTGATAATTGAATTGCAGATAATTTCAGTTCATTTCGACCTTCGACGGTTATAGTGCCAGCATCTCGTTCGCTGTCACCAATGACGATTTGATACGGTATGCGCATATTTTTTGCATTGCGGATTCTCTTGCTGAGGGTTTCGTCTCGCAGTATCTCTACTCGGATATTTTCTGATTGGAGTTGTTTGAATATCATTTCTGCGTATTCACCGTGTTTGTCGCCCGAGATAGGGAGGATTGCGACCTGTACTGGCGATAGCCAGACAGGGAATGCTCCAGCAAAATGTTCGATAGCGACAGAGAGGAATCTCTCGAGAGATCCTGAAATAGCACGATGTATCACGACAGGTCGTTCTGGTTCGCCATTTTCGTTTACATACGAGAGGTCAAAACGATTTGGTAAATTGAAATCGAGTTGGACTGTGGCTAGTTGGTGCTCGCGGCCGATTGCGTCTTTGAACATAAAATCCAATTTTGGTCCATAAAATGCTGCTTCTCCAGGCCCTTCGAAGTAGGGGAGATTCATGTCTTTGCAGACTGCTGTCAGAGCATCCTCGGCTGTTTCCCATATCTCATCGCTGCCAATGTAATCTTCGAGTTTTGTAGTATCACGCTGAGACAGGCGCACACGATAATCGCCAATCATTCCCATGGTGGTATAGAAATCAATAATTATATGTACGACCTCACTACACACAGTGTGTATCTGATTTGGTCGACAAAATAAATGACCATCATCTTGGGTGATACTGCGCACACGAGATAATCCTGAAAGTTGCCCCGTTTTCTCGTCGCGATACACTGTTGCGGGTTCAAAATATTTTACAGGCATATCTCTATAGCTAAATTGGTTGTCACCAAACAATTGCATATGATGAGGGCAGTTCATTGGTTTTAAATAGAAATCTTCTTTACTGGTTCCACCGTGAACTTTGAACATATCTTCCATATAATGTCCTGCGTGTCCACTCGTTACATAGAGAGCTTCTTTTGCTATGTGTGGTGTCCAAACTTTTACATACCCCTTACGGCGATGTAATTCCCATAAATAGGAGACAATTTCTTCTCGTAAAATGAGACCTTTGGGGTGGAATAGCGGTAATCCGGAACCAACGAGATCTGATACCATAAAGAGTTTAAGTTCACGGCCGAGTTTTCTGTGGTCGCGTTTTTCTGCTTCGGATCGGCGCCAGGTGTCCTGATCTAACTCTTCTTTGGTAGAAAATGCAATACCATAGATACGTGTTAACATAGTATTTTTCTCATCACCACGCCAGTAGGCACCTGCAAGTTTGTCGAGTTTGAAACACTCTGGGTCGATGGTCGCCATATCAGTTACGTGTCCACCGCGACAGAGGTCGGTAAAGTCTCCTGAAGTGTATACGGTGATTTCTTCGCCGCGTTCTATAATACCCTCGATGAGTTCGAGCTTGTATTGATTCCCGGCAAAGAGTTTGCGAGCCTCGTCAGCAGAAATAACAGCCCCGGTAAACCCATGCCAAGAGGGGAAGATTTCGCGCATTGTCGATTCGAGTTTTGGGAGGTCTTCGTCACGAGGTTTGGTCGTAGGAAAATGAATATCGTAGTAAAACCCGTCATCAATAGCAGGCCCGAGCGTCAATTGCGCATCAGGATAGTGCTGCAAGACTGTAGCTGCGAGTAAGTGTGCCAGAGAATGGCGGATGTGTTCGATTTCATTCATAGGAATACAGTATATCACACAGAATACAGAAAGAAAAAGCGGTAAGTAGGGTCATTTGGGCCGGCCGCCGTAGGCGGCCG
>JANPGR010000010.1:0-7966 GCA_031424015.1 Candidatus Nomurabacteria bacterium | reverse complement strand
CAAAACGTCTTTTGCTCATTCACTGTACTACTAGTACAGTTCTCTCACAAAATACATTTTTTTGAAAACAAGGAGTACTAACGACTATGTTTTCTTATACTCTTGAGTGCGCTATAAAATCTAGGTTTTACTTATGTCGGGCTGAGATTGGAGACAGGTTCTTAGATGAGGTGGATTACCAAGGAATAGGGAACCAGGATACGACACTTTTTCCGGCAGGTGGTCTGATTTCGAAATGTAGATGTGGTCCAGTACTACTACCCGTATTTCCGACTTTTCCGATAGAGTCTCCTTGATCGACAGATTGCCCGACGGAGACTTTTACCGTATCCATATGAGCATACATGGTGATCGAGCCATTATTGTGTTTTATGAGTACGTATTTCCCATAACCTCCACCCCAACCAGATTTATTCGCAATAGCGACAGTTCCACTACGCGAAGCATAAATCGGTGTGCCAATAGGTGCACCTATGTCGATAGCTCGCCAGCCATGGTGAAATCCTTGAGTTTTTATCCCAGAGAATCGAGTCGGATGCATATAACCATTAACGATGAGTTCACGTGAATTCCATTTTCCTCGGATAAATGGTGCTGTCAGTGTTTTTTTAATTGTTTCAAATAGACTTTTCTTTTTTGTCTCTTTTGGTTTTTCCTCTTGACGTTCACCATCAGGAATAATAATCTTCATTCCTTTTTTTAGGTCTTTGTCAGAATTAATGTCATTGAAATTTTTTATATCATTTGTGTCTGCACTATATTTCTTTGCGATACCTCCGAGTGTATCTCCGGATTGTACAGTATAGAGGACCCCTGTGATTGGTAATATGATGAGTTGTTGACCCACCTTGATCGGAGAATTTGGCTTTAGGTCATTTTGCCAGCGGATCGTATTTTTTGAAATATGAAACAATTTAGCAACAGAATCGAGGGTATCGCCAGCCCTAACAGTGTATGTTGTTATGTCTGTTACGTCTGGCTCGGTGTACTCTTCGGAGAGTTTTGTGTCTGTTCCATAAGATGTTAGTGTTGGGACAAGTATATCTCCAGAAACTCCTGATCCTGTGAATTTTTTTCCACTAAATGTCGCAGCTGACAAATTCGTTTCTAGGAGAATGTTTTTAGATTGTGGTAATTCTTTTTTTGCGAACAATGAAAAAGCATCAACATGATTTGAAAATGAGAGCGTAATGAGGTACAGAACTATTGCTTTTGATGATACAAAGTTTCTTTTTAGTGGGTGCATAACCATAGGTATATGCTACCAGTCTTTCCACAGAGTGCAAGAGAGAAAAAAGCATTGCTGATATATCAATACGCGGTATACTCTTATAAGAGAAATCATAGTATGAATACATCATTTGAGACATTGTTGAGTGCATTCTCTGAACACATACCTCCAAATAGTATTGTGGAGCAGTCACTGCGTACTGTGTATGACTTGATCAAAAAAGGGGATACTATAACCGCACAGAGTATCCTCCGCTATATAAACGTTCCTGAGGCATTAAAATCGCAGTTACTAGGCCTGAATACCGAAGAAAAAAATACCCCACCAAATGTGTCAGCAAAAGATTCAGATGGAAAAGCTTTTTCATCAGAGTTACTAGCAACGGCTCAGCCAGAAACAATAACCAAAGAGTCAGATGACGATATTCCCATAAAAAAAGACACGACCATACCGAGCCCTCTCTCTTCGATCGATACTTCGGTTTCTGCACCTGCGCCCTTGTCTGATTTGGACTCTGCTTTTGCTGCAGTTACCAGAGAAGTCCATACAGAACCCGTTCCTGTAAAAACAAATCCTCCTCCAGGTACTGATCCAAACGCAAATGTTCCACTCCTCGATCTCGCTACCCAAAAACAAATAAAAGACAAACAAGCTCCTCCAGAACCAACAGCAGTGCTATCACAAGATCGACAAGAATTATTCCAAGATATATTTTCTGGCGTACGTGTTGCTGATGCAGAGCACCCTTCGCAGCCGACTGTTGATACCAGTATACCTGTTTCTGTAATTCATACGTATGCAGAGTCAGAACCTTCGGCTTTTGCAGAGCGTATGCAGAACAGACAAGACAGTGAAAAGGGGTCAAAGATATTTTCTGTCTTTGAAAAATTTCTCTCTCGAGCAGAGGGCGTTAATGATATAGATGTTATGGATTCAGCGTTGAGGCAATGGGAAAATGTAAATCAGCAGTATCCAGAATATAAAACATTTCACGCCATAGAATGGAATTCTATGAATTCTCGTATCCAAAAAATATCCGAGAACAAGAATTTGATAAGCAGTACTATTCTTGTCGCAGATACGGCTACTGACCTACCAATACCTCCAAAAGAAACACTGAGAACAGAAACCTACAAAGACATTCCTATCGTCAAAGAAAGCACAGAATCATACGACATGGTAGATACACTATCTGTTGATACTATTCTCGCCCCAGAACCTGTTCCTGAAGCTATAGAAACGATACCTTTGACATGGGAACCCTCGCCAGAGATGGTAACGCAAATACAGGACCCCGTCGAATCACAACAGATACCTATGTCTACCGTGGTTGATACTACGTCTGTAGAACCATATGACATATTAAATACAGTCTCTGTTGATACTATTCTCGCCCCAGAACCTGTTCCGTTAGTACAACCGGATTCACAAGATGATGATTCTGAATATTTCGATATGACTGCACTAGGCAGTGACGAAACCAATCCGCTTGCAACCAAATCAGATACACAACCCGCTAATGCCTATGCAAACGTATTTCCTGACCACCAAGACATCAAACCTCTGTCTACCCAGGCAGAACCGATCGTTGACAGTCCCCCTCTCGATACGATAATAAACCAGCTAGAGAGTACAACATTGCCTAGTGGTATCGTGATCAAACGCAACCTCACCATAACAGGAGACAGTGTATATCGAGTCAGAGACATAGAGCAAAAGGGGAATAGTGTGAACGTAATCTTTACTGATGAGGTTCATACGTTTACCGTTCCTCTGATCGAACTGGACAATGCTCTGAATTCGAGCACGACCGATCCTGATGTGTTTTTCAATCAGTATTTACAGTAAGTATTTAACTGGAATTCCGCGTTACCTCGCAAAAACACGCAACGTAGCGCTCATCTCAGCGATAGATAACCTTTTGCTTTTATATACCACAGAGGGTATATCGCTTCCGATAGGTTTTTTCTAGATAACGCGGAAGTCCTGTTTAGTTTGATATGTTTTGATGGCTTTATGTAGGTCCTTTGAGATTAATATATATGAACGAATTTATTATTTTTGCCCTTAGTATGTTGTTATGATATACTCTTGATATATGAGTGCTTTTGAGGCAAAATTTGGAAAAATAGTAGAAAGATTTTTTGAAAAACATTCAGAAAAAATTCGCTTACTAGGTGTAGTATTTTCGATTGGTCTTCTTTCTCATGCTGTAGAAGCACAAAAATACGATGACAAGTTACCAGGTAACAGTACTACTAAAACTGAAAAGACCAAAAATACGAAAAAGACATTCACACCGCAGATCAGAACAAATATCGAAACAACAAAACAGGCAAATAAACATGAAATGAAAAACTTGGAAAAAGGGGATTTAGAATTGTTCGCCAGAGCACTGGGCGAGACATCAGCTATGCATATCGATCAGGTTGGTAACGATATATACATACAGCCACATCCGGCGTTGATGGAACTATTCAGTCGTGCAGGATACACACCGGAAACTATTACCACTGATGACGGAAAGACTATCTCTGCGATAGTACTGCGCAATATATCCAAAGGAGTCAGTGACATACAATGGGTCACCAATCTGGGAGATGCGATATTGGAGGACAATAATTTGAGTCAAACAGAAAAAGACAAAGCCGTTGCAGTATTGCGGTTGTTGTGGGAATATTTGTACGAACTGCATAGTCCAGCAGGTGGAAAAATATCACTGGATGATAAATACTATGATGACGGCAGCGTTGTTCCGATAGGAGGCAGGACCGCATCTGCAGGCAGAATGAAATCTACTATATTAGTACAACTCCGTGCTGGTGTTACTGGTGGTATCCAATTTGGATTTATCACTGGTTCGGGAGATATACAGTGGCAACCTACTGATGTACGGTGGTATGATTCGGGTGTTGAATGGAATAATCTAGACGCATTTCTAGGGTTGGAGTATGATGCTGCATATGTAGCAGGAGTGAACAATAGGATTAACGCCCTCGAGGCAGCACGATATCAACTGGGAACGACAGAAGCCTTAATAAGAAAGTATAAGTCTATTGTTGGTGCTTTGGATGCACTGGCAAAACTCAAACACTTGAGACAAAAATCTGGAGACTTTGAATTCGACAGGGTGGCGAAAGAGTTCAATATACAATGGGTTACTGCCTTTCCTGGGTCGCAACTCTCTATTGCCCAATGCATTGCAAATCCTGAAATTCCTGCAAATCAGCAATATATTTCAAAAGGAATAATCATTTTGCAAAAACAAATTGATGACGTGCATAATCATTTCATGCTAAATCAGAGATCAAAAACGGAACAAAATTTTGAGAATTTAAAACAGCAAAATAAAAGCGTTAAAAAATATAAAAACCGCGATTAGGTGATACCCCTGTGTATATCTCTTTTGGTGTTATGACATTTTCTGCTGTATAGTAGAAGGGTATGAACGATACTTTGTCAATCGTCGATTTTACTCGCGCTATGTTGCTCAATCGTTGTTTACGAGAGGGGAATTTTTCTGGTCCTCGTCGCGCGGGCGTAGACACGTCACTGTGGGCGAGTTTGAAATTGCTCACACCAGAACAAACTCCAGACGGAGGCTGGCGTGGGGATGCGTTGTATTTTTTCTCGACACCAGTACACGAGCCACTGATGTTGCTACAAAATACACTCAGAAATGTGTGTAGGGAATATGGCATTGTCCCGAATCCTGGAGAGCATTTCACTCAGGAATTCATCCCGCGTCTGGTAACTGCAATAGCGGAAAAGAAAAAAACAACAATGGGAGACACAGTCGAGATGGATGCGGTGCATCGCGCGATGATAACGCCCCTCGACGCCATGGGGTTGCGCGCTATGATGCTGTCTGTATTCGATTTGAATGATGAACCTGTCGAACATCAGGACGAGGTCCTGACCCATACTGGTCAGATGGTATTCGAAAAGTTCATCTCTGATGCGTATGATATGTTGTCATCCGAAGACCAAGACAAAATAGAATTACTGATCGAAAAGAGCGAAGACCCCAACGAAGTAATGGAATTCCTGGAACACAGGTTGGCTGATTTTGATACGCTCCTCGCCGGTCAGGTGTTGGCTGCGCGTCAGCAGTATGACGAAGTAAACAAAAAAGTTTCAGAAACCCCGATTCAGAGAGGGGAATAGTATCTTTGCTCTTGCATCGCCCTTGTCGTCATTCCAGCCCCAAAAAATAATGAGTGAGGTACGAACGAATATATTTTTTGGAAATGAGCTGGAATCCAGGAGTATTTACAATAAAGTGCAAAGTAAAAATTGTTTGGAAATAAAGGCTGTGATAATGGATCCCAGCTCGGAGGCTGGGAAGACGACTGCGTCGTCGAATACAAATAAACTTCGCTTTTTTATATAGAGAAACTATTCCCAGTTCCCACAGGTGCTAGGGGTCGCTCGCATTCGTGAATCCTGTATACTGGATCTATATGCAGAAATATCTAGAACCGTTGAACGCAGAACAGAGACAGGCAGTCACTACGACCGAGGGACCCCTCCTCATTCTCGCAGGGGCCGGCACCGGAAAGACCAAAACCCTCATCACCCGTATCGTACACCTGATCGACAACGGCGTGTCCGCGCGCAATATCCTGGCGGTAACATTTACCAACAAGGCAGCCGCAGAAATGATGGAGCGTATCAAACACGCGTTGCCAGATCTGAACACCTATCCGAAACTCTCTACATTCCACTCGCTCGGGGTCGCAATGTTGCGTCAGTGGCACGAGAAAATGGGGTTGAGTCAATCATTTTCTATTCTCGATACTGATGATCAGGTGTCGCTGATGAAAATCATTATGGAAATGGAGAGTATTAGTAGTAAGGAATGGGACGCGCGCGAATTGGTCCGTGCGATGTCGTCCTTGCGCCTACTGTCGGGCGGGAACCTAGAAACCATGGAATCACGCAGTAGCAGGGATGACATGGTAAAAACCCTCTGGAGGAAATACCAATCGAGAAAGAAAAAAGACGGTTCGGTCGATTTCGATGATTTGATAGAATTGCCGGTAAAACTACTACAAGAGCATCCAGAAGTCCGCGAGTATTATCGTAAACAGTATCAGTATATCCACGTGGATGAGTATCAAGATACGAGTGACCTGCAGTATGAAATGATCAGACTCCTATTGGGTAGTCATATGAATCTGTGCGTTGTTGGTGATGGGGATCAAACTATTTATACTTGGCGAGGTGCTACGATGCGCAATATATTGCAATTCACGAACGATTTCCCTGGTGCGACGATGATCGCACTCACGCACAATTACCGATCGACACAAACAGTCCTCGACGCGGCGAACGCAGTCATCGCAAAGAATGTCCGCCGTATCCCAAAAGATCTGTCGACGGATGTCGGATTTGGAGCCTCGATTGTGCAGTATCATGCATTCGATGAATCAGACGAGGCAGCGTGGGTCGCCGAGACTATTATGCATTTGCAAGAAACCGAAGACATATCATTGAACGAAGTAGGTATCCTATATCGATCACACTATCAGTCACGAGCAATCGAAGAAGCATTTATACAGCATTCGATTCCGTATTCTATCTCGGGTACGAAATTCTTTGATCGCAAAGAAGTCAAAGATCTCATGGCATATCTGCGGTGCGCGCTGGTATCGAGGAGCCTCAACGATATAAAACGCATCTGCGAATCTCCAAAGAGGGGAATAGGAAAGGTAGCATTTGCGCATATTTGTAGTGACAATATTGGGGCGTTGTCAGGATCTGCGAGCAAGGGGTATAATGCGATCCAGTCGATACTGGGGTCGCTCAAGGTGTACGCGCAGAATCATCAACCGAGTGAAATCGTCAGATATGCGATTGAGAATTCTGGACTCAAATCTGAATTACTCAGCGAACGAAATACAGAGAATATGGAACGTATTGCGAATATGGAAGAATTGGTTACCTTTGCTTCGCGGTATGACGGGGTGGCAGACAATGCAGTAGAATGCATGACACAATTCTTTGATTCGGCTGCGCTGTTGTCCGAATCTGATTCTGCACGTCGCGACGAAGGCAAAGAAGCAGTACATATGCTGACAGTGCATTCTGCAAAGGGGCTCGAATTCGATGTGGTATTTATCGTGGGGCTCGAGTCGGGAATATTCCCCTCAAATATCGGTGGAGACAGCAATGATCGCGATGACGAAGAAGAACGCAGACTGATGTATGTGGCGATCACACGCGCTCGCAAGCATTTGCATATCTCGCACGCGATGTCTCGGCGGATCTATGGACAACAACAATTCCAGCGACCGTCAGAATTCGTCTCTGATATTCCGTCTCATCTGATTCGTCAGATAGGGGACAATACACCACAAAAAGACATTGAATTCCCGGATTCGCTGTTGGATTGGTAGTATTGCCGTTTTGCCTTTGGTAAAACGACACACAAAAAATACAAGAGAAAGATCGTCATTGCGGACTCCGATCCGCAATCCAGGTGTATGAAAATATACTGTAGTGTATATTTATACATAACAACAGGTTCTAATTCCTGGATCTCGGCTCATTGCTTTCCAAAAAATATATTCCCTTTGCTCGTTATTTTTTTGGACCGGGATGACGAAAAAATACAAGAGAAATTTGAAAAAAAATCCTGAATAGTGATATTATTGCGACTCAGGTAATCCTACTGATAACTTGTTGGTGAGGGTTTTTTGTTTGGGCCGGTTTTGGCTCCGCCAAAACCGG
>JANPGR010000009.1:0-7818 GCA_031424015.1 Candidatus Nomurabacteria bacterium | reverse complement strand
TGATTTTTCATTAGTTACGAGAGAAGAATTACAGAGAGCTGAGGATCTACTTAACGGGAGACCAAGAGCCTGTCTAGAATTTGCTTTTCCGAAAGAAAAGTTCTATGATTTGGTTGCGTTAGATTGTTGAGACCGCCATTGTTAATTGTTATTTTTTTATTCCCCTACAATCCGGGGCAGATTTACCTAGAGATTACTCTCTCTCTTTACTTGTCAAGCTTTATGATTTGCCGTGCTAATGCTATACTAGACTCCTATGCAGTCGCAACAAGCCGATCCAGCCCTCCAAATATTCGACACCCTGAGCAAATCCAAACGAGATTTCACCCCCACAAAACCAGGTGAAATCAGCATGTATCAATGCGGACCAACCGTGTATTGGAACCAGCACATCGGCAATATGCGCGCTATGGTGATGAGCGATCTGATTCGGAGGTCACTGCAATTCCTGTACCCAGACAGTCAGGTTCGATTCGTCCGTAACTACACCGATGTAGGTCACCTATCCGGCGACAACGAGGGTGACGCAGACACGGGCGTAGATCGAATGCAAAAAGGAGCAGAACGCGAAGGTGTCACACCGGATGAAATCGCTCAAAAATACATCACCCAATTCGAATCCGACGTTGCACAGCTGAATTGTTTACCTCCCGATGCGACACCTCGTGCAACTGAATACATCCCTGAAATGCGTGATATGGTGCAGACACTGTTGAATGCTGGATACGCATACGCGACACCACTGGCGATCTATTTCGATATTTCTCAAAAATCTGACTACACAAAATTATCCCGCCAAGACATGACCAAACTTATTAATGATTCAGGTCATGGAGATATCAGCGACAATGAAAAGAAAAATCCAGGAGACTTTTCCCTCTGGTTCTTTCGTACTGGTACACATGCACAGGCACTGCAACACTGGGAATCACCTACATTTACCGGTAGGACACCAGACCAAGAACGCGGATTCCCCGGCTGGCATATAGAGTGTTCTGCGATGATACGCAAAATTCTGGGAAGCACGATCGATATTCATATGGGCGGTATCGAACACATATCGATACATCACACCAACGAAATCGCTCAATCAGAAACGATGAATCATTGTTGTGATGCGGACGCACCCTTTGTAGGATTTTGGATACACAATGAACACCTCAATGTCGATGGTGGCAAGATGAGTAAATCAGCAGGTACCAGCTATGTACTACAAGACATTATCAACAAGGGATTTTCTCCTCTCGACCTGAGATATTTTTTCTTGCAGGCTCATTATCGCAGTAAACAAAACTTCACCTGGGAAGCCCTGGAGGCGAGCAAAACAGCACGTGAACGACTCGTACAAAAGATGAAAAACACATATGCAGACACAAGGCATCACAAAAACAATGAAAACATACTAGATGGGATGACGTTGCAACAAGATCAAATCGATACCTGGATAATGCACGCAAAAACTGCGTTGGCAAACGATTTCAACATACCATCTGTGCTGAGTTGTATCTACGATGTTTTAGATTTCAAAGTTTCTGAATTAAACGAAGCAAATATACTCAAAGTCGTGTTTGAAATAGACAATGTTTTGGGACTCAATTTAAAAAATGAAATTGAAATAATATCAGAGTTCCCGAACCAAGTATACCTGTTAGCCGACCAGCGTGCTGCAGCAAAATCAGAAAAAAACTGGGCAGAATCTGACCGCTTGCGTAACGAAATCAGCGCGTTGGGATATGAGATAAAAGATACTTCTGATGGAAACTACGAACTAAGCAAAAAATAATTGTCATTGCGGACCCAAAAATCAAGAAGCACCAAAAGTGCGACTATGATTTTTGGAAGCGATCCGCAATCCAGGAGTTAGAATTTTTATACAGTAACACCACAGGCAAATGAAGTAAACTTGAACCAAGATATTAATATCATTATGGTCTTTGCTTTTTTATTCTGGACCCCGGATTCCCCGATCGAGCCGAGGACAGGCTATTTCCGAGCAAACATATGTTCCATATAATCCCATCGTTCGCACGAATTATACAATTATTGTATAATCGTGACTCACTTGGAATTATAGTCGTCTCAATCCTCACTCCTTGTTTGTCGGGTCCGGGATGACGAAAAAGGGTTAGGTTTAAAATAAAAGCCGGCCCCGTAGGGGCCGGCTTTTATTCTTTCCTTTCTTTCTATTGCAAAAATATTTCTTGAATCAAAATCTATTCGAGGTTTATTCAGAAATTTTTAGTACTTTACTCGCCTCATACATCGCGATTGCACCTGCAACAGAAGCATTCAATGATTCTACTGATTCAGCAATAGGAATCGATATCATCGTGTCACAATGTTTTTCTACTCCCGTACGAATACCGTCACCTTCGGACCCAACCACGATTGCAGTCTTGTCAGAGAAATCATACTGCCCGACAGGTACAGCGCCAGGCGCATCACCTGATAACCCAACCACCCAGAATCTGCGTTCTTTTAACGTATCGATCGCCTTGCTGATATTGGTCACCTGGATAATCGGCATTTGGAACACAGTTCCGACACTCGCACGAGCCACCGTACCAGTAATCCCAACTTGTTCATGTTCACACAAAATTACCGCATCAAAAGAAAATGCATTCGCACTACGAATCAGTGCTCCTACGTTTTGAGGGTCTTGTAATTGGTCCAGTATGAGGATCCTCTGTGCAGAGTCAGCTATATCTGACAATGATGCATACGGATATTTTGCGATGACAGCAACCACACCCTGATGAAAACCTCCACGACTACGTTTGTCCAGGTCTGGATCCTCTCCGGTGTGAATAGGACAGTGTGTCCCTGCGTCTTTGCCGATTAATCTATATTCATCTACGAGCTCTGGTCGGCATAATATATATCGTACCAATTTTGGATAGACTTTGATTAACTGTTTTACCACATGTTTTCCATACAAGAGGATTTCAGCATCTTCACCACGGACAATACGACCCGGTTTGATAATATTCAAACGAGTAGGCTTTTGGGATCGGATTTCTGATGTAGAAATTTGTTCTGGTTTTTGGCCGCGCGGTGCAGGTGCGGTACGCGAGCGCAATTCAGTATTACGAGCACGGACAGGTTTCGTCCCTGCGCGGCCCCCTACCGGCTTTGTTCTCTTTTGGAGAGGTTTTCTCCCTGCAGATGCGCGCACTGGCCCGCTTTCTCTCTTTTGATCTGGCTTGTATGGATTCATATTGACATACTATACACTAATGTGTCAAAAACACAATACACGAAATTACTCAACAAGATGCTGACAATTAGAACTTTTGTGATATACTCTACCAATATGTATTCCCTATTTACTTCACCCATTACTCAAATCGTTCTTTCCTTGCTTACTGTTATAGCAATACTCTTTCAGAGTAGTGAAAAAGGCATGGATGGTGCATTCGGCGGCGGGTCTAGTGGATCAGACTCTGGTTCATCTACAAAACGCGGTCTAGAATTACGTCTCTATCATATCACTATCGCTACTTCCCTGTTACTCGCTGGATCAATCATTGTAAAAATTATCTTTGCGTAATCCCACAACACAATCACTACATAACCCTCTTTTTACACAACAAAAAAGAGGATTATATGCTATACTAGGGGAACTATGAATCATTATTCAACCTTGTTTTCTCGCTTTAACTTCTTAGAACGTGCATTATTTATCTTTTTTGCGCTTTCTTTTATTGTTGCATTTTTATCTATTATTTCCCTTTTTGTAACACAGTTCACCATTGAAACCCCTACCTATGGAGGCACTTATCACGAAGGAATGACCGGATCACCAGTCGTGGTAAACCCAATACTCGCAACAACAGCAACTGATCAATCCTTATCAAAACTCATCTACTCCGGACTCCTGAGAAAAGTCTCTTGGAATTCTTATCAGTCTGATTTAGCAAACTGTATTTATGATATCAACCTGCCAAAGATCACGTGTTCTTTGCGCCCAGAGGTTTCTTTTCATGATGGTACATCTGTTACAGCAGACGACATTGTATTTACCATTGATACGATATTAGCATTAGGAGACAAAAGTCCATGGAAAGACTCACTCACTGGTGTATCAATCAAAAAAATAGACGAATCTACTGTTGAATTCACTCTTCCAAAAAAATTCTCTGGATTTTCCGAAGCCCTCACCATCGGTATACTCCCAAAACACATCTGGAGAGATGTGCCTGCTTCAGAAATAGAATCCCGTACCAGCGACCCTACTTATCTCATAGGCTCTGGACCTTATGTATTCAAAAGTCAAACAAACCAAAATGACTTTACTAACTCTTATACGCTGAGTGCTTTTCCTGATTTTATTTTAGGCAAACCTTTTATCTCTGTAATAAAACTATCATTTTATCACAGCGACAGTGAACTCATCCAGGCCTTTGAATCTCACTCTCTCGATGCGTACGTCCTCGATTCCAGCCTCGTACCTACCCAATACTCTTTGTCCAGATCAGTACGAGCAATCCCGATCATCCACCCAGATCTCTATGGCGTATTTGTAAAATCTACAAGCCTAAACGAAATCAATTCTCTGAAAACTCTTGCGAAAAACCTAGAAACTGCGGATTTTTCTTCTTTTGGTATTCCTTGGGACAAAACCTTACCCCCATGGAATGCTAGCGAACTAGTTGAAAAAGTAAAAGGATATGATATACTATCAAAGATAGTTTCATTATCGAATGAACCCAACCCTAGCAATACACCTGGGCAGTCTGTTTTAGTTACTGTAAACCAAGGAATACTCGCAGATGTTACGCGTATCATACAAGGCGCCCTAACAAAATCAGGAATTCCAACAGAACTACAAATATATGACTTTAGTGGGTTCAAAAATTCAATAATACCCAAAAGAGCATTTGGCTATCTCATATTCGGTACACGATATCGCCACATATCAGATGTTTATGCCTACTGGAATTCAGCAGAACGAACTGATCCTGGGCTTAACATCACAGAACTTATTAATCAACCTATTACTTCTCTCACAGAATCTTTGCTCGACCAAGGATTGACTTATGATAAACAAAATACACTCTATCAAAACACAGAGAACCTCATAGCAAAACAAAATGTATTTCTCCCACTCTTTTTAGATCGGGATATCTATATGGTGTATACGCAAAATTCACCAAATATGCCTACGTTCATATATAACCCTACGATAGATAGATTCAACCAAATCTACCTTTGGTACGTAAAAACCAACGTAACATTATCATTCAAATAATTCTCAGTTCAAAATTTGTATATATGGATTTGTATTTGTATGTATTTTCCAATACAAATATGTATATACAAAACTTTTAACGAGAATTATTATTATTCAAATTCAGCATTTATGAATCAACAAAATTCAGATCAACAAAAACCAAATTCTACCTCGCCAAAAACACGAGTATACAGAACATTCAACAGAACGGACCAGCGTCAACCAAACATATCAATAAATCCTACACAACCAAAAACAGTACGATTCCCTGTTCGCGCAGGTGCTGCTGGACCATTCCCTAAAACAGAGTCACCAAACACTAATCTACCCCCAACAGGTCAGAAAAGACCTCTACACCGCAACATTCCAGAGCGCCCTCGAGGTGGCACAGGACCTATTCCTTATACACCTATAACAGGTAATCACTTTGAGCAAAAACCTCTTTCGGGCCCTGTTCGGGGATCTGAAAAATCTAGTTTTACTCAAAAAAATCAAAAACAAGGATTTCGCCAACCCCGAGGTCGTGGATTTTCTCGATCTGCAGCAAAACATTTCGATCCACCAGCAATAAATAATGAATCGGAGATTGTGATGCAGCAGATGATATCAGTAAACAAAATCCCTGATGTCGATCCAGGGGTTATCCGTGTAATCCCTATCTGCGGAGTGGAGTGGATCGGAACCAATATGACAGCAATCGAATATGGTGATGATATTATCGTAGTTGACGCGGGATTCGGATTTAAAAATCCAGATACACCCGGTATTAACTATACAATCCCTGATGTTGCCTACTTAGAATCTCGCAAAGACAAAATTCGCGCACTCGTAATTACTCACGGGCATATGGATCACGTAGGTGGTATCCCCTACATTATAGAACGAATTGGAAATCCACCTATTTATACACGCGAATTTGGTGCAATATTCATCAAAAAACGAATGGAGGAATTCCCTCATGTACCTGCTCTCGACATTCGCGTTGTATCACCTGACGTAGGATATATGACCATAACAGAAAATCTCAAGGTAAAATTCTTTGGGCTTACCCACTCTATTCCTGACTCTACTGGTGTTATCATCAAAACTCCTCACGGGGGAATCGTATCAACAGGCGATGTGCGCATCGAGAATACTGACGGCATCCCATCAATCGAGGAAGTCGAACAATATAAATTCTTTAAGGACGAAAAAATCCTCCTCGTTACTATGGACTCTACAGGGGCTCCTGTACCCGGATGGGCTGGATCTGAAAAAGCAGTTCTCAAGAGTCTCGATGGAATGATTGCAAATATTCCCGGGCGAGTAATACTCGGAACATTCTCATCTCAAGTAGAGAGACTCGTTTCCCTACTCCACAGCGCAAAAGCTCATGGGCGCTATGTAGTAATCGAAGGTAGATCTATGAAGAGTAATCTCGATATTGCAAAATTCTTGAATCTAGGGGTATTCGACCATGTGATCCCATCCGAAGAAATGGATAACTATCCGCCGAATAAAATCCTATGTCTAGTCACAGGCGCACAAGGAGAACAATTCTCTGGATTACAGCGTATTAGTACAGGTACGCACAAGTCAATAAAACTCAATCCAACCGATACTGTTATCTTGTCATCTTCTGTTATTCCTGGAAACGATTTTGCCATCGATAAACTCAAAGATGATTTATTCCGCACTGGTGCAACGATACTCACTTATGTTGACAATGTGGTTCACTCATCAGGTCATGGCCGACGCGAAGAATTACGCTGGATTCATAATCAAATACCCTACAAATTCTTTATGCCTGTGCACGGACGACATTGGTTCCTCCATATGCATAAAAAAATCGCAATGGAAACAGGTACACTAGAAAAAGACATCATAATTCCAGAAAACGGATCTATCATCGAACTCTACGAAGAAGGCACAAAAATCAGAAAACTCTCACAAAAAGTTGTCCAAGGAACATATGCTGTAGACGGATCCTATATCGGACCACTGCATCCTGTAGTTATGGAAGACAGGCTCGCAATGGGAGCAAATGGAATATTTATGATTGTAGTCACAATAGACTCCCGATCGAGAACACTTATAAAAACTCCTGATATTATCTCGCGAGGATTTATCTATCTCAGAGAATCCCGCGAACTCTTGAGTCGCGTGCGAATACTCATCAAAAAGACACTCGAAACCGAACTCGACAAAGGTGAAGAAATCGATATAGACGTATTGAAAAAGGTATTAGGGGATAAAGTCTACAAATATCTCATCCAAAAAACTCAAAAAGAGCCAATCATTATTCCTGTTGTTGTGGTGGTGTAATGAAAGAATAAACTTCTTTCGAAACACTGAGAAAACCTATCCGCAATCGACAACACCAATGGTGAGATTTTACCCATAAAGGCTGCGGTCGATGAGAATGAGAGCCGTGACTCGTGTTTTGGAAGGGTTTGAAAGAAGTCTAATGAAGGGACCCCGGGCCAAGGCCACGAGGTATCAGGGCTTGAATAAGTTTTATAACTTTTGAAGTGCCTGGTGTCCTGTTTGAGGCGTAGACGCAGTTCTGCCCGGTCAGAAAAAGTTGGTAAAACTTATTTGGGCAG
>JANPGR010000008.1:0-5772 GCA_031424015.1 Candidatus Nomurabacteria bacterium | reverse complement strand
AGTTGTAGAAAGGTATGTAGCCAACCAAGGAAAAACGAATGATGGAGACAAACAACTCAGTCTGTTCTAGTCATATGTACCCACAATACCCCGACGGCTTGGCCGCGTGGGTGGTTTATTAAAAAACAAATATAGAGGTATTGAAATGAGTTTCTCTCTGGTATCAACATACCACAAAAGCTATGTCGTTTTTGGCAGATCATATGTGACTGCAATGCATGAGCATGATAACCCGTACTCGGGTCATCATACAATAAAAATATCACCAAAGGTTCCTTTCGAAACCCAAGTGATATTTTATGCCAGTGGTTGGGAGCTGTGCTTGTCACAAGATTTTGGACATAGTCCAAGGTTGGATACATATAAAGAATCGATAAAAACACTATTGAAACCAGACTGGATTTTTGTTGATGGGATTGACGTGTATAATGAAACCATTCAGCGAATTGCTGATCAAGCAATTCGATTAAAAAAAGAAAAAAAAGAAAAGTTTGAAACCGCGAAAAATACACTGATAAACTTAGGAGTTCACCCAGATGATGTTGAGAGATATGTAACCCTTACAAAAGGGAGAGTAATTCACAATCTGAACATTGCAAAAAACCTCGTTGAAAACGGGCGGGTTAATTTTCCAAAAATGATTACAAAAATGGAGAAGTATCCGAACGAGAAGCCAGCCGTGATTGCAGGGATGCTATCACTGGAGGAATCAGGCTTTTCAAAAAATTTCAATCATTTGCGTTCAGTGCTTGCAAAAGCATCTGCGCACAAGTTCATTGAAAATGCATTACCGGACGTTAGTTTTGGGACTGCATATTTTGACGAGAAGCTTAGAGCAATCTCGCTGTTCCTAAAAGAGAACGATGAACATGAACCTTCCAAGACCGAGGTCAAAAATGAAAACTTTGGCGGAGGGAAAGTTGGCGCAATATTGCGCCGGCTCAACAAGGTATAGCTATAGAGGCTTTGGTTGTTAGTTTTTCAAACAACCATTTTACTAAATCCCCCAAACGCGCCGTTGCTCGTTTTGGGGATTTTTTTATTCAAGAAAAGAAAAAACTGATAGGGTATCACAAATCGCAAGTAGCCCAAGTTGATTATGTTTCCAAAACACTTGGCCTCAACTGTTATCGTGGATTACTAACCTATCCAGCGATTAGTCATGCAGAAGCATATCGACTGATGTAGAAGGTGTATCTACTACTAAAAACCCTCTCATCACCAGATGAGGGGGTTTTCGACAGTAGATCTAATATATAAAAAGAATTTCAAAATTCCTCTCTATTCTACAGTAGAATATATAGTAACAATATTGTACACTGTACAAAACAAAATACATACCACGAACGCGAGAATATGCAACAGACGAATCACTACCAATTGAATTCAGAAATGTGTTACTCTGGGCTATGGATTATTGTGACAAGTATACTGCTCATGCAGAAACAGTTTTGCTCCACAACGATGCACATAATGAAAACATTTTTGTTAACCAAATAGGTGATTTACTATGCATTATAGATTTCGGAGATGCACTTTGGGGAGATCCACATTTGGATTTTATAAATTTTATACATGCATATCCAAAACATTGGGAGTTAATTATAGATAGCTATGAAAAAAGCTCGGGGAAAATACTAGATAAAAAACGTATACTAGCACTAGCCATAATCCGCTTTTCAAAACAGCTCATCAAAATGTGGAATGAACAGAACGATGCAGCCCACGTACAGAGCAAATTCGCAGACTATGCAGACCTGATAGCTATGATATAATCAATATGTATGGAACAACTGACGCCTCATGAAATCTATTTGGATAGTTTGTCACGTGAATTGATAGTAGACGCTGACGTCACCCTGCGACTGCGAGACGATGCGGATGCAGAGGCAACATTTGCATTAGTGGAATCATGCAGGCCGTATTTGCGTGAATTTCTGCCCTGGGTAGACGGCACTAAAACAGTGGACGATTGCCGTCAGTTTATACAATCACGGATCGAAAAATTCGAGGCGAAACAAAATGTTTGTTATGGGATATCTTACAAGGGAGAACTATGTGGCATCATGGGATTCAATAGTATTGATAGCACTAACCATAATGCAGAAATCGGGTATTGGTTGGCAGAATCCTTTCAAGGTCAGGGTATTATGACTCGTGCTGTTGCTCGGTTGATACAGCATGGATTTGACGATTTGAATCTACACCGTATAGAATTACACGCAGCAACAAAAAACCTACCCAGTTGTGCGCTCGCAGAGCGTACTGGGTTTACACGAGAAGGAGTAATGAAAGATGCTGACTATATGAATGGACAGTATTATGATCTAGCTATCTATGGTTTGGTGAATCAAAAATAATATTCATATATATGTACAGAAAAGGAGTTTCGGCGCTTATCATTAATGAGTATAATGAATTTCTACTGGTGAATCTAGTATCTTTCGAGGATAAATATTTTGCTATTCCTGGTGGAGGGTTGGAGGCGGGTGAGAATACAGAGCAGGCGGTATATAGAGAAATACGAGAAGAGCTAGGAATTGAAAAGGCTTCGCTTCAGCTTGTGGGAGTTAGCGATGAGCCACTGGTATTCACTTTCAAGGAAATAAAACTAAACCGTGATGGAAAAGAATATATAGGGTCAGAGAGGTATTTCTTTGGATTTCGATTTACTGGCAATGACGATGATATTAAACTACAAGAAGGTGAAGTCAGGGCATATAAATGGGTTTCATTTTTTGGCTTGAAAGACTACTTGCTCTTTGATACCCAACTAGAGGATACGGTAGAGAAAATTGTAGAGATATTTCCGTACATTGCAACATAGTAATTTTTATGGAAAATATGATAGAGCAGTCGTATACGTTACTCATCGGATATTAGAAATTAAACTTCAATAGTATGAAAACAACAAAACTAATTTTTCTTCGTCATGCACATACAAAAAAAGATCCATTACTGAATGCCGCAAAATGGGCTCTGTCTGAAGAAGGTACAGAACAGGCTGTTCTGGTATCAGGAATGCAGATTATGGATCAGGTAGATGTAATGTATATATCTGAGGAACAAAAAACTTTTTTAACTATAGAGCCATTAGCTATAAAACTCAATAAAAAACCACAGCCACTTTCATTTTTTAATGAAGTTAAAAGAGGAGATAAATTTCTAACAAAAGAAGAATTTGAAGGTGAAAAATTAAAGCAATTAACAAATTTAGATTACCATGCTTTTGATGGCGAATCAGGAAATGAAGCTCTTGAGAGATTTAAAGGCGGAATAGAAACTGTAACAAAAGCTAACCCAAATAAAACAATACTTATCGTTACTCATGGTACCGTTTTGAATATTTACTTTGCTGATCTTTTAAATTCTTATGACGAATTACAAGATCGCTGGGACAGAACCGACTTTTGTGCTATAGGAATAGTAGAAAATGACAGTGTAATCCAAGATATTTGTTAAGCCTGATGATAGGTGGTTCATATAGAGAATATAATAAAGTATTCGTGATTCTACAAAATATCATTCAATAAATCCCAGTCGGATAGGGTGGGAAATTTGGATAGATTGGTGCATATACATTTTACGTGATTTTTTGTATATTTG
Source organism: Candidatus Nomurabacteria bacterium (assembly GCA_031424015.1). Classification (GTDB taxonomy): domain Bacteria; phylum Patescibacteriota; class Minisyncoccia; order Phycocordibacterales; family UBA1006; genus JANPGR01. The sequence goes on along the minus strand of JANPGR010000008.1, from coordinate 2,166 downwards.
TGATAGATTAGGGATATATGTTATCTATCGGAATAGTAGGCTTGCCCAATGTAGGAAAATCAACCTTGTTTAACGCGCTGACAGCGAAATCTGTCCCCGCAGAGAATTATCCATTTTGCACCATCGATCCGTCGGTGGGTGTGGTCGCTGTGCCGGATGGCCGGTTGGCTAAATTGGCAGAATTTTCAAAAACAGAGAAAATAGTCCCAGCCGCTATCGAATTCGTAGATATTGCAGGGCTGGTCGAGGGAGCGTCAAAGGGCGAGGGCCTCGGGAATCAATTCCTCTCGCACATCCGCGAGTGTGATGCGATCCTGCATTTGGTACGTCTATTTGATACCAAACAACCTGACGGGCGTGAATTCACCCATGTGTATGGCAGTATAGACCCGATGCGTGATCAGACAGTCATCACGATGGAATTGATATTGGCAGATATGGCAACCGTCACAAAACGCAAAAACAACATAGCAGGAGATGTAAAAAAAGGAAACGAAAAAGCAAAAATCGAAGACGCAATGCTGGCAAAAATATTAGAGGTATTTGATATGGGCAAACCCGCACGAGTGATTGATTATAGTGACGACGAGGCGCCAATGGTGCAACAACTGCAGCTCATCACGATGAAGCCAGTATTGTATGGATGTAACCGCCTGTCTGGTGGTGCGAATTATGATGCGGCAAATCCTGACGGATTTGCCGCATTCACCCAATTCGTCGCCGAGTCCGGAGATCAATATGTTTTCTTTGATGCAGCGAGCGAAGGTGACCTGCGTGATATCGACAAAGAGGAACAGGAGATATTGCGTGCAGAGATGGGTGTGGTAGGCGGTGTGGATGCGTTGATTCAATCTGCGTATACATTACTGGGCCTGGAGACCTATTTCACGACTGGTGTACAGGAGACGCGCGCATGGACGATCCGTCGCGGTGCGACCGCGCCACAGGCGGCAAGTGTGATCCATACAGATTTCGAGAAAAAATTCATCCGCGCGCAAACGATCAATTGGCAGGATTTGTTGGACGCCGGATCATTCGCACGAGCTCGAGAATTGGGCAAACTCCGTATGGAAGGAAAGGGGTACATCGTGCAGGATGGGGATGTGATGGAGTTTTTTGTGTAGAGGGGTATATAATAAAATTATATAACCCAGAGTGTAGATCCGATGGAGTAATCTATTATGATTTAGAGCATTGAGTCAGACACATTTTTATGACTGAATAGGTTGACTTTAGATTATCTTTAGGTATACTTGGTATATATGAGTACTATAATCGCATTAAAAGAATTTCGAACCAACACACAAAAATACCTAGATGCTGTAGAATCAGGTCAGGATTTTATAGTCGTCAAACGCTCCAGACCTGCATTTCGTCTGATGCCAGTAGAATCAGAATGGGAAACCGCTGTTGATTTTACTGGAATCGACCCCGTTGGCGTTTCTGCTCGCGATTTGTTGACTGCTCTGTCATAACCATCTATGGTAGATCGAATACAAAAAGTGCTAGCAAAACTGACAGAAAAAGAACGACAACAGGTACGAGTAATTGTTCAGCAGATTGTTGATAACGATATCAGTGGTTTAGATATTAAAAAAATAAAAGGTGCCAGCAGTGTATACAGAGTTCGCAAGGGGGATATACGTATCGTTTTTTTCAAAACTGCGCAAAGTATACAAATACTGCAGATTGAACGCAGAAATGAAAAAACGTACAGAAATTTTTAAACTAATACCTGTATTTTGGTATGGTTTCCTGATGGGGCATTATAGTGTTCATATTTGAATGCAAATGGTCAGGCGGTTCATGGAAGCATTTGAATGCTTTTCAGAAAGGTTGCCCAGATGCAATAATTCACATGGTTGAAAAGAAAATTATATTTGAAAACCTATTTGTTGAGCAGTAACTATTACAACACATACATATTAGGTAAACTCCGCATGGAAGAAAAACAGTACATCGTGCAGGATGGGGATGTGATGGAGTTTTTGTGTAGTGGGGGTATAATGAGAACATATGAAAATAATATTTAAAATATTCCTTAACTTTTCTTAATAGCTCATTAGAAAAGGTTACCCAAACCTACCCTCTAACGATCTCCTACGATTCTCTGTTAGTATATCATATTTCATCTTCCTCAGCTTCTCGACAAGAAGTTTAGGGTTG
>JANPGR010000007.1:0-4466 GCA_031424015.1 Candidatus Nomurabacteria bacterium | reverse complement strand
ACCTTGATTGAACTCTTGGTAGTTATCGCTATTATTGGAATTTTGGCTACTGTTGTTATTGGGTCTGTTAATGCAGCTCGTACAAAAGGAGCAGATGCAGCAATCAAATCGAATATTCAAGGTATTCGTACAGAAGCTGAGATATATTATGATACAAATCAGTTGTATGCTAATGGTCCTGCTGTAACTAGTTGTCCTCCTGCAGCTACAACTACGAGCTTCTTTGGTTCTACAAACAGTATAAATGCAATCAACTCAATAGATAAACAATTGAATGGATCTGCATCAACTGCTCGTACAGGAATGGATTGTTATGCTAATGTAAATGGTTGGTCTATGTCAGCAAGACTCAAATCAGATGCTACAAAGTTTTTCTGTGTTGACTCTAGTGGAAAGACAAATGCAGCAGCTACTGCAGGAGCAGTAGCTCCTACTGCCCCTACTGCTACTAATCCTACAACTGGTTGTCAGTAGCGAAACAAAAAATTACTTTTTAAAAAGTATTTCAAAACCCACACAAGACGTGTGGGTTTTGTTTTTGTGGTTTGTTTGGGGGGAGAGTCAGAAATGGGTGAGAGAGTCTTGGTGGTGGGAGTGGAACAGATCGGGTCAAAAGCGGAGCTTTTGACCCGATAATTTCTGTTTTATAAAAATTTTCCACAGAGGTTTCTTGACTTTTGTTTTATAGTACTATAATATAGTACTATATGGCGACAGCAACAATACCATTATCACCACAGGATCAGATGAATGTTGATTTTCTCCTGCAAGATCGACATATAGCAGGGAACAAGGCAGATGTGTTCCGTTATGCGGTGCGCGTTTTGGCAGAGCAGGAATCCATACGAGAAATATTAGAATCAGTACAAGAAGCAAAGTCTGGAAAGGTGTTGTATGGAGATATTGATGTTCTGGCAAAAAAATTAAGAATTTAGAAATATGATCTATCAAATAGGATACACTCCAAAAGCTATTCGAATGTATAAAAAATTGACAGCAGACTTGCAGGGTGAAACAAAAAAAGCAATAGAGATGTTGACAGATTCTGAGAATCATAAATCTATGAAGGTACATGAATTGTCTGGACAATTGCGGGGTATTTATAGTGCTCGGATTAATTACTCGCATAGAATATTATTCCAAATTAAAAACAAAGAAGTGCTCATTATCATTCTGGGGGTTGGTTCTCATGATGTGTATAATTAGTTAAAGCTGTAGAGAAAAGAGAAACCATCGGGTCAAAAGCTCCGCTTTTGACCCGATGGTTTTTAGAAATAACTAGACGTGTGATATACTGTATCTATATGAAACAAAAGACTTTTCGTAGTTATTCACAAGTTTGTCGGGGTTTTACTTTGATAGAGATTTTGGTGGTGATCGCCCTTATAGGTATGTTGGCTACTATTGTAATTGGTGGTATTAGTAATGCGCGGACAAAATCAGCCGACACCTCTATTAAAACGAACCTACAAACAATTCTCCTGAATTCTCAGAGTTATTATGAAGACCACAACAAAACATTTGGAACTGATGGGTTTTTTCAGAAAACGGTTTGTCCAGAATTTGATCCAGCAAAAGACTATATGTTGAGTGATGAAAAAATCCGATCAGCATTGGATTCGGCTATGATCGCTGCCAATGGTGCTGGTGCAGAGTATAGTGAAAAAGCAAAAGGTACGAGATGTTACGTCGACACAAAACTCTGGGCAATATCAGTACCCCTCAAATCTGACCTTGCAAAAGCATATTGTGTAGATTCCCAAGGGGCTAGTTGGACTGTTGAGATTGATCCAGCAGACCCCTCGAAACAAATCACTCCGAGTGAGTGTGGTCCTAAAATAGACTAATTCTTGGTATGAAACACCTCGAGCAATCGAGGTGTTTTCTATTTCTAATATCTTGATGTTCTCTGTCAGTCCTTTTCGTCATTCCAGACCCGAGCACCACAATTGTATACAATTCGATAAAACAAGGAGTCAGGTACCGCCTCGTATACTACGTGGATTTGAAATGAGAGTTTTTTGGTTAGCGCATTGTATGTGTGGTATACTAATTCTATAGAAGCACATTATGGCTATGATACAAGGGGTGTGAAACTCGTACCTCTCAATCATAGATACAATGTGAAACTATACTATTATTAGGTTTTTTATCACTAATTACATTGTATGAAACAAAAAACATTTATCAAAACTATCGCCGATAGGGTATATACAGCGATTTATAATGACCTCGCGCCGCAGGCGACACAGAGTTTATTACTATCTTGTGATGGGACTGTTGTTATGGTTACGGTTGTCCTCGGAAAGGATGGAGAGAAAAATCCAGGATATTTTAACCTCACAGTAGAATACCAAGAGAAATATTATGCAGCAGGAAAAATCGTCGGAGTTCAGTATCAGCGACGAGAAGGTCGCCCGAGTCAGAGTGCGGTCCTCGGCAGTCGTATTATTGACAGAACAATCCGACCATTATTCAACCAGAGGATTATGGAGCCAGTCCAAATCATTGCAACAGTACTTTCTCTCGGAGATGCAGATCCTATTATCGTCGCGACGAACGGTGTTTCACTCGTACTGCATACTTCATCAATTCCTTGGAGGGGCCCCGTCGGATGTGTGCGTGTCGGAGGTCGCAAGGGTGAGGGTTCAACCTTGGTAAACCCATATTTCAAAAATGAACTCATAGATCAAAATGCATCAAATGATGTTCTCGTTTGTGGAACAGGTAATTCGATTACTATGATCGAGTCAGGTTGTGATGAAATATCTGAATCAGAAATGGTAATTCTAATAGATATGGCAGTAAAGACTTGCCAAGAGTTCGTCGACTGGCAGAATGAAATTGCAAAAGAATTAGCAGTAGTAAAAAAAGAATTTGTTTTCACGGAAATATCGAATGAATTAAAAAGTTTCTTTCATACAGAAATGGACACATTTATTCAGAGTGAACTCTTTGGTGAAGACAGCAAGACGAGAATAGGGAATATAGAAAAGAAATGGAATGAATTATTTTCTGAGTTCCAATCAAAAAATCCAGAGCTAGACGCAAAACAAAAATCACTTTCTAGTGAATATTTACACCATATGATTGACGAAGTCTTGCACACGGCAGCTATCGAAAAGAAATCCAGAGCAGACGGGAGAAAACCTGACCAAATACGAGGCCTCTATGCACAAGCAGGAGGAATATCCGAAAGGTTGCACGGAACAGGAATATTCTATCGAGGCGAGACCCATGTACTGTCAGTGGTGACATTGGCTGGTCCTGATAGTAATTTGTTACACGAAGGAATGGAGGTGTCAGGAGAACAACGATTTTTCCATCACTATAATTTCCCGCCATTTTCAGTGGGAGAAGCAGGTCGAATAGGGTTCACCAATCGTCGTGAAATCGGACATGGTGCCTTGGTCGAAAAAGCTCTCGCTCCGGTGATTCCAAAGATAGAAGATTTTCCCTACACAATGCGTGTTGTTTCAGAATGTGTTTCATCAAATGGATCTACTTCTCAAGCGAGTATTTGTGCTTCGACGATTGCAATGATGGATGCGGGGATTCCTATTGTTCGACCAGTTGTAGGAATATCAATGGGGCTCATGATGGATGTTAAATCCCCGGATCGTTACACAGTCCTAACAGACATCCAAGGGCCAGAAGATCACCACGGAGATATGGATTTCAAACTCGCCGGAACAGTGAACGGTATCACTGCAATTCAAATGGATATTAAACTCGATGGAGTACCAATTGAAATTATCAGAGAAACAATAACCCAAGCGAGACGAGCACATACAGAACTATTAGAAGTTATCACAAAAGAAATTCCAGCACCGAGATCTGAATTGAGTGAGTATGCTCCGAGAATAGAATTGATTATGATTGATCCAGAAAAAATCGGAATGGTAATAGGAAGTGGGGGAAAGACAATTCAGAAAATGCAACGAGATACTCAGACAGATATTTCCATAGAGGATTCCGGACAAGTTATCATCACAGGAAATCCACTAGGTGTTGCAACCGCAAAGAGTCAAATTGAAGCAATGACAAAAGAGTGGAAGGTAGGAGAAAAGACAACAGGTCAAATTGTAAAAATTATTGATGAGACAGGTGCAATAGTAGAGTTGGCCCCAGGGAAAACAGGGATGATACATATTTCTGAGATTAGTAAAGAGAGAGTGGAAACTGTTTCTACAAAATTAGCGGTAGGACAATCAGTCGAAGTCGTAGTAGTGTCGGTTGACCCTGAAAGAGATCGAATAGGTTTATCTATGAAACGTCTGAATGATACCTCGTTCGAAGTCGGAGTGCGGAATCAATCAGAGGTAGGCGCTGTCAGGGCGGATGGATCACATGATCCAATACGGAGAGAACATTCAGGACCGAGACTACCTTATCATAAAAAATAAGAATACAAGGTTTAGTCTTTTGAAAATAATAAAAGAAAATCGGGAAATGAGATAAAGCCG
>JANPGR010000006.1:0-8656 GCA_031424015.1 Candidatus Nomurabacteria bacterium | reverse complement strand
AAAAAATATATCTATAAAATTTTTATTTTTAGGGGGTTTTTTTGCCTTACAATTTGTTGTTGTTGTATTTTGGGCCTTTTCCCACCGCAAACCGGCCCAAAACATCATTTCCACCCTACCTCCACTCGCTTTGGATTTCCTCGATTTTTATGATATACTCGTAATATATGATTATTACATTCCACGGTGGGCAATGTGTCCGATTTCAGACAGGAGATGCTATTATCGCTACCAACCCCTCATTGGCGCCAGCAGGTTCAAAACAACAAAAATTCGGCACAGGGATGGTCTTGTGCTCATCATTTGCCCCTGATCATCATGCACTCGATATGTTAGGGCGAGGTGATGATGAGCCTTTTGTCATTGATGGGCCTGGGACCTATGAATATCGTGGGATTACTGTGGTGGGTGAACCCCTCGGTAAATCCGACTCAGTAGAGTCTGTAGCAACAGTATATCGATTTACTATGGATGATATTTCTGTGTGCGTAGCAGGATCTGTGCTGACAAAAGACCAGCTCAATCCTGATGCTTCGGATATTTTCGCAGAGCCAGATATACTGATCGTACCAATTTCTGGAGAGACTGTAGATATTGCAGAGGCATTTGTCACCTTTGTTGGTCCAAAATCAGTAATCCCAGTTGGGTTCTGGTCGAATGATGACGCTCATATCGTGCGTTTCTGCAAGGAATCTGGATTCAAAGGTGATCCTGTGGATAAAATTACACTAAAATCCCGAGATATTACACCAATGTCGAAACAAATCATAATGTTATCCGTATAGCGTATGGCAAAAGCAAAACAAATTAATGAAATAGCAGTACTAGAACGTGACCCTTTACTCGCGGTTGTTCCTGTCGAAGTGGTAGACGAGATGAAAAAATCATTTATTGAATATTCAATGTCGGTGATTACTTCTCGAGCTTTGCCTGATGTCCGCGATGGACTAAAGCCAGTACACCGACGTATTTTGTACGCAATGTACAAAATGGGACTCAATCCTGGTGGCAGATTTACCAAATCCGCAAAGATAGTCGGAGAAGTCCTCGGAAAATATCACCCACACGGAGACACCTCTGTGTATGATGCTATGGTTGGACTCGCACAGATATTCTCTACACGATATCCTCTCGTTTCTGGTCAGGGTAACTTTGGTTCGCCGGACGGGGATTCTGCTGCTGCGTATCGTTATACCGAGGCAAAGATGTCGCGCGTTGCAGAGATTCTGATGCGTGATATTGAAAAGGCAACCGTTGATTTCAACCCCAACTTTGATGGAACAGAAAAAGAACCACGTGTATTACCATCGGCTGTACCTACGCTGCTATTGAACGGCGTGTTGGGTATTGCTGTGGGTATGGCGACGAGTATCCCTCCACACAACGCAGGAGAAGTCATCGATGCGACAGTACACCTGATCGACAATCCAAAGGCAACCACCGAAGACCTCCTCGAGTTTGTAAAGGGTCCGGATTTCCCTACAGGAGCTATTGCATATAACAAGGATGACATTACTCGGGCGTATACTACTGGTCGTGGAGGCGTCACTGTGCGCGGTGAAGCAGTAATCGAAAATGGCAAAGCAGGAAAGACCGAAATCATCATCACCTCGACACCGTATCGTGTGAATCGTGCAAATTTGATTATAAAAATTGCAGATTTGGTCAACGACAAAAAGCTCAAAGGGGTTAGGGACATTCGTGACGAATCTACAAAAGACACGCGCATTGTAATCGAAGTCAGAAACGGATTTATTCCAGAAAAGATTTTGAATTTTATCTATAAACATACTGAACTCCAGAGTAATTTTAACTACAATATGACCGCGCTGGTAGATGGAGTGCCAGAGACATTGTCGTTGCGTGATATGTTGCATCATTTTATCGAACACCGATTCGATGTGGTGCGTCGTCGTACTGAATACGACTTGGCGGTGGCTCGTGCTCGTGCGTATATATTGGAAGGACTAAAAATCGCACTCGATCATATCGATGAAGTCATAAAGATCATTCGTGCATCAAAAGACACCGATACTGCAAAGACAAATTTGATGATTAAATTCAAATTTACAGAAATCCAAGCAACTGCAATATTGGATATGCGTTTGCAGCGATTGGCAGGACTCGAACGTCAAAAAGTCATCGATGAATTGGCAGAAAAGATGAAACTGATCAAATCACTCGAATCTCTCCTCGAGAGTAAAACAAAGATGAAAAACGTAATCCGAGAAGAAATCCTCGTGATGCGTGATCTGATTGCAGATGAACGCCGTACAAAAATCATGAAAAAGCCACTAGGAATCCTGTCAGACGAAGACCTCGTGCCTGATACTGAAATGGTATGTATGATGTCGGCTGATGGGTATATCAAACGTACCGACCCGAGCGAATATCGTGCACAGAAACGTGGAGGTGTTGGAGTTGGAGATTTGGATACGAAAAACGACGATGTGATTACTCATACGATTGTAGGTAGTACACATAGTGATATACTCTTTTTCACTGATCGCGGACGAGTCTACAGTGTGAAAATGTATGACATCCCAGAAGGCCGCAAATCCACAAAAGGCAAAGCAATCCAGAGTCTGTTGCCGGTGACCAGTACCGAACGAGTCACCTCGATATTGGAAGTGCCAAAAGACACTAAAAATAACGCAACGGGATTGTCGTTGATGCTGGTTACTGCTCAGGGTGTCACAAAACGTACTGACATAGCACACGTGACCAATCTGCGTAAATCCGGTATCGCTATTATCGATCTCGATAATGGAGACGAATTGTTATCGGCTGATGTCGTTACCGACAAAGATGAAATCCTCCTCGTTTCTCGGGAGGCACAATCAATACGATTCGCAGTATCAGAGGTACGCGTGATGGGTCGTGCGGCAGGTGGCGTCAAAGCAATGACACTCAAAAACGATCGCATTGTAGCCTGTGCAAAGATATCAGACCAGAATAAAAAAGGAGAATTGTTGGTCGTATCCACACACGGCTATGGTAAAAAGACTGAACTAAAAGAATACAAAGTCCAAGGTCGTGGAGGTAGTGGAGTGGGCACGCTCAACGTTACTGACAAGACAGGAGTGTTGGTCGGTGCTGCTGTCGTTGTACCCGAAGACATCGAGCTCATCGCAATGTCATCCAAAGGTCAGGTAGTCAGGACAGCTCTGGATCAGATACCTACTCTGGGACGCACGACACAGGGCGTGCGCATTATGAAATTGCGTGATGGGGATACGTTGGCTGGATTGGCGTTGTTGTAATCTTATGAGAGAACTAACACCTCAAAATGTTTCTGACATAGAGCCTAAACGGTTCACAACAGTATCCGGTTCTGGTGATGGTAAAATGGGTGTAAACCAGAGAACTTATGATGCAGAATATGAAAATAATACTGGTACATTAAAATATACAGAAAAACTAGCGGCTAAAGAAGATACTGAACCACTACCTGAAATTGAGTTAGGTGGAATGATGTCGGATGAATAACTAATTTGCCCCTATATGCCTAATTTGGCGATATTTAAAACAGGATACAATCTCTCGATTGCATCCTGTTTTTTGGTTGTGTGGTTCGGGTTTTTGTTGCCGGTTTTGCCGGAGGCAAAACCGGCCACAGAGATTTACAATCTGCTATTTCAAAAAAGGATTTTCGAATACAGCTTTCTTGCCCAAGAATTCTGCGATGCGGATCAATTCATTGTATTTACAAACACGATCAGTACGTGACAATGATCCTGTTTTGATCTGGCCAGAATTCAGCCCCACAGCGAGGTGTGCGATTGATACGTCCTCGGTTTCGCCTGACCTGTGTGACATGACCGCTGTGTATCCAGCAGTGTGTGCCATATAGACAGTCATGATGGTTTCGGTGATGGTTCCGATCTGGTTGATTTTGACGAGGATAGAATTCGCAACGTTGGTGTTGATTCCTTTTTGGAGGCGGATCGGATTCGTGACGAACAGGTCGTCACCTACGATTTGCATCTTGTCTCCCATTTTCTTTGTCATCAATTCATATCCAGCCCAGTCATCTTCGGCGAGTCCGTCTTCGATAGATACGATTGGATATTTCTTTGCCCAGCCTGCGTACATATCGATCAATTCCTTGCTCGACAGAGTTTTGCCTTCGCATTTCAATGTATACATTCCATCAGAGTAGAATTCACTCGATGCAACGTCCAGCGCGATTGCGATGTCTTTTTTCATTTTGTATCCAGCTGCTGTGACCGCTTCGCTGATCAATTCTAGTGCATCGCTGTTCGCTGGCAGTGTTGGTGCGAATCCTCCTTCGTCACCTACGGTTGTATTGAATCCGCGTTTTTTCAGAATGCTTTTGAGTGCGTGGAATACTTCTGCTCCCATGCGGATTGCTTCGGGGAATGTAGTAGCTGATACCGGAATAATCATAAATTCCTGGATGTCAGTACTGTTGCTCGCGTGTGCACCACCGTTCATGATATTCATCATTGGCATTGGTAGACGCATTTTGGTCTTTTTAGGGTAGAGATTGTTGAAATATTGAAACAAGGGGATCCCGAGACTGTCAGATACTGCATGTGCAAAAGCCAGCGAAACTCCCAATATTGCATTTGCTCCCAATACTGATTTTGATTCGGTTCCGTCGAGTGCGATCATCGCCTCATCGAGTGATTGCTGAGTATGAGGTTTGTTTTTTACTTTTGGTTTGATTTTTGTGGTAATGTTTTCAATTGCTTTTAATACGCCCTTTCCTATGTAGCGTTTTTTGTCTCCATCACGTAGCTCGAGAGCTTCGTGTGATCCAGTACTCGCACCTGATGGTACAGCAGCGCGGCCGAATGCTCCGTCAGCGAGGGTTACATCTACTTCGACGGTTGGATTGCCACGAGAGTCGAGGATTTCGCGTGCGATGATGTCTTTGATAATAAAGGTTGGTGCATCAGTGTCTGATGTCTGTGTGGTTGATTTTTTCATAACTCATACATTCTATCACGACTCGATATAATCGCAAAAAGAGGGGACAAGGTGGAAAAAGTTTACCCCACCCCTAACCCCTCCGCCTCGCAGCGGGAGGGGGATGCCGCCTACGGCGGCAGACAACCCACCACATAGACACACCTATTGACAGCCACAAGGCCTGATTTCATGCTTTGTTGGTCTCCTCCCCCTACTAGGGGGAGGTCGGGAGGGGGTATGGGGAATAATGATAATCCTAAATACCCCTCCCTGACCCTCCCCTCACAGGGGAGGGGAAAACCACCCCGGCCGATGGCCACCCCTCCACAGGGGGGAATTGGGCCTGTGCATATTTCTCGTAACTACCTATTGAGTCAGGTTTCCCCTCCCGTGGAGGGGTGCCGCAGGCGGGGTGGTATGCTCTTTGTGATTGTGTATAGTCATCGGGTGGATTTCTTCTCGTATTCACTTGCATTCATAAAAAAAATGTGTATAGTACTACAGGTACGCCTTTGGGTTCTGGCGAGATATTTGACGGCAAGCTTGCTTGCCAGATATCATCGAACCAGAACCCAGCGGCGGACACTATTTTTTACATCTTAATATTGTCCAGCAAAACATTCACAGCTACATGCATAGCTGTGGGGAGATGTTTTGCATAATAATTCAATCAATGTTGTCAGGGATGACAACAACCAGTTTAACAATCGATTCACCTATGTGATTTCTGTTGTTTTACTCTTTGTAAATCCGAGTATGTTGAAAAGCTCTAGGAAGCATTTCATCAAAACATACTCACCCGATTTTTATTTAGAGTTTGATCCTAGCTCAGGATGAACGCTGGCGGCATGGATAAGGCATGCAAGTCGAACGGACTTAATCCGACGGAAGCATTTGGAAGCGAATGTAGCAATACACAAGTGGAATTATGTGGAAGACGGACAAGTTAGTGGCAAACGGGGTAGTAATACATAGGAACGTACCTAAAAGTCACGAATAATATTTCGAAAGGAATACTAATACGTGATATCTCGCGAGAGGAAAGATTTATCGCTTTTAGATCGGCCTGTGACGTATCAGCTAGTTGGTAAGGTAAAGGCTTACCAAGGCTATGACGCGTAGGGGGGGTGAGAGCCTGTTCCCCACCAATGGAACTGAGACACTGTCCATACACCTACGGGTGGCTGCAGTCGAGAATCTTCCGCAATGCACGAAAGTGTGACGGAGCGATGCCGCGTGATTGATGAAGCTCTTCGGAGTGTAAAAATCTTTTATAGAGGAGGAATTTCTGACGTTACTCTATGAATAAGGGGCTCCCAATCTCGTGCCAGCAGGAGCGGTAATACGAGAGCCTCAAGCGTTATCCGGAATTATTGGGCGTAAAGGGTGCGTAGGTGGTGCTATTAGTCAGGGGTTAAATCTCGGTGCTCAACATCGAGGCTGCTTCTGAAACGGTAGCGCTAGAGTATGTGTAAGGTGCGTGGAACTCATGGTGTAGGGGTGAAATCCGTTGATATCATGGGGAACACCAAAAGCGTAGGCAGCGCACTGACACATTACTGACACTGAGGCACGAAACCCTGGGTAGCGAATGGGATTAGATACCCCAGTAGTCCAGGGCCTAAACGATGCAGACTAGTCATTCGGAGTATCGACCCTCTGTGTGACGTAGCTAACGCGTTAAGTCTGCCGCCTGGGAAGTACGGCCGCAAGGCTAAAACTCAAAGGAATAGACGGGGACTCGCACAAGCGGTGGATCATGTGGTTTAATTCGTCGATAAGCGAAGAACCTTACCAAGATTAGAAATCCTAACGAACGTTTCCCGAAAGGGACTCCTTTCGCAAGAACGGTAGGACAGGTGATGCATGGCCGTCGTCAGCTCGTGGCTTGAGCTGTTCCATTAAGTTGGGTAACGAGCGCAACCCTCGTCGTGTGTTTTATTTGTCACACGAGACCGCCCGGCCCCTTGTATACGAAAGTATACTCGGTTTGAAACTTCGGTTTCAAGTTCTGTATAGAAAAATAGCTTGCTGTTTCTCTGTACGGAACTTGGGATCGAAACCAAACCGAGGAATACTGATTCGCATATAAAGGGCCGGGAGGAAGGTGAGGATGACGCCAGGTCAGCATGTCCCTTGACATCTTGGGCTACACACGTGATACAATGGTAGGTACAACGGGACGCAAACGCGCGAGCGGGAGCAAATCCTTAAAAACCTATCCCAGTCCAGATTGCAGGCTGAAACTCGCCTGCATGAAGTTGGAATCGCTAGTAATGGCAGGTCAGCACACTGCCGTGAATACGTTCTCGAGTCTTGTACTCACCGCCCGTCAATTCAAGGGAGCCGGTAGTACCCGAAGTCTGCGCGATTGTGCGTGGCCGAAGGTAAGATTGGTGACAGGGAATAAGTCGTAACAAGGCACGGGTAGCGGAAGCTGCTCGTGGATCAATCCAATTGGAATTATCTGATTCGTTCCTCTACTTTATGTAGATACATTCAGAGATTGGTCGGTGGTGAACATTCATCAAGCTATAATACTGAGCTTTCAAACCTGTATTCGCACCAACAATAGCGTTATGGTTGGCGAAAACCTGGATTGTGACTGTTATATAGAGTCATAATAAGGTACAAAGGGTAAAACAACAGAGTTACGCATAAGAATGCGACTGTTGATCTGGAAAGAATTAGGGACAATATTGAGATAAAAATACACGAAAACCACCTGAGAGGGTGGTTTTTTGTTGACAAATTGTGGTAAAAAGGTAGTATGATACTAATTCTTTAGTAAACAATATTCATTCAAAAAAATCAAAAAAAGCTTTAAAAATGAAAAAGATGCGATCATTATTAGTAATAGTACCAGTACTATTGTTGTTATGGGCTTGTAAAAATGAACCCAAATCCGAATCTTCAGATCCAAAAATAACCTATTCAGAGGTGGTGTTAGGTAAAAATCAACAGCACTTGTTTACAACTCTGAATGGTCAAATTTTTGGTCTGATTAAAGCGGATAGGGCGCAAGATTTTAGTGACAAATTAAAAAAACAGCTAAAAGTAACCTTGCCTGAAGCGGGGGTTGGAAATGCTTTTTTTATTCAGGACGGCTTAGATACACTCCTTGTGACTGCTCGTCACTGCGCGATAGGGCTTGAAGAATTTTATAAAGAAGCGAATGTGGATATCGCATTTGTTGATTATAAAAAAATTGCAGGGAGACCTGCTAATTTTAAAATTGAAACTTACAGAAAAGTAAAATGTAACGACGGAGACTCGGTTTTCGTGAGAGGATACAAGTTCACAGGTAGAGAATTAAAGGAAATTGTTATTTCTGCTGTTGGAAAGATGAGGAAAGGGGCTGATTACAGAAAACCAGGAGCAATAATTTCTGGAGGTGAAAATTTATCAGATGAGATGTTGGTAATTCCAATATCTTATCATGTGGACCTGTCAGGTTTGTCGGGGTCACCAGCATTCAATCGTAATGGCGAGGTTGTTGGGGTGTATGCAGGCAGGACAGTAGCATATTTCCCAGATGGAAAAACAATATACGAACTAAGGATTGTTACGTTTTAGTTTTTTATTCGACCTGGGTATATACCCCGTCTGCTTGGCAGCGGCTTGTGCTAAAATACTAGAATGAGTACATACATCCACAAGCACCACAATGTAAACTGTCTTCTGTACCACATAGTATGCCCAATAAAATATCGTCGTG
>JANPGR010000005.1:0-6433 GCA_031424015.1 Candidatus Nomurabacteria bacterium | reverse complement strand
CTTTGGGGGAAAACTGATGCGTGTATACCGGTAGTGATTGTTGGGCTAGATAGTATGCTACCTTAGCCACCGTGTTGGGTGATTTGGAGGTTTTCATATGAGTCTATTATATCAAAAGTTGGTGGTTTTCTACAGAGCATGTCAGGTACTCTTATCAGAGATGATTGTACTTTGTAGTATTACCCCGCGAGGGATCGAATCTCCGGCCGTCAAAATAAAAAAGTCTGCGAACACGAAGGAGGTTCGCAGACCAATCAACATTTGTTAACCCCAAAAAAGTTACACCATGAGTGCAATATTCCGATTTCTGATCATCCCTTGCGGGAGGAGAGAAACCAGAATGCTGTACTCATAGCTGGGTAACTCTGTACAGAGATACCATATATTTTGCAGAATGCAAGGGATTTTTGTCCGTGATTTGCCGGCGCGTATCCTGCCCCGAATTGTAGTTCACCCCACCCCTAACCCCTCCCCTATGAGGGGAGGGGAACACCAACACAGGGTACTGCCACCGGAAAGTGCCCTCTCTCGCCCTTTTCTGATATAGATACTTTTCCACAAACAACTGCCTCACCCCTAGAACCAGGAAATATAAAGAGGTATACTTGTCATATATGGAAAAAGAGCAACCAAAATCCTTAGAAGAGATACGACAGTCTCTCGTTCGTGATAAAATTGCCGGTAATGATACCAGTGAGGAACTCTGGAGTGAGACAGGGAATGGAAGCTCTTCAAAGATGAATACAACAGCTGGTCCTGTTAAAATAAAAGAACCAACACCTATAGTACCTCCTAAGGCATAATATACTCTACCCTTCTTATCTCCCCCTCTGACTCTTTTGCACCACTGCTGGTCGGCCTGCGCCTATTGGATTGTTGGGCTTTTTGGTCGTGCTTGCTGTTGATTCGATTGCGACCTTGCCGGTTGTGGGGTCGATCGATCCACCATTTTTCATAGCACGTGCGCGGTCCAACATTGCCTGCATAGGATTGGTTGGAGTATTGTTATCGGTGTTTGAGTTTGTATTCATAAGAGTTATCTAAAGTGTATCATTAAGAAATATTAATTCCACCCCATTTTTATGAGGGCTTTTCGAGCTGCGTCTTGCTGGGCTTCTTGTTTGCTGGTTCCTTCGCCTTCGGCTATGGTGTCTGATCCGAACATAATCGCAACGACGAACGTACGATCATGGTCAGGACCCTGCTGTCGCACCAATTCGTATGTCGGAGTGATACTGAGTAATTCTTGGGATTTTTCTTGGACGTAGGATTTCGCATCTCGCCAGAGGGCCTGGTCCAGAATATTGTGCATTTCTGGGATCAATTGATCATTGATGAATGATGCAGCAGCATCGTATCCTTGATCTAGATAGAGGGCACCCACGAATGCTTCGAACGCATTTGCTAGGATATAACTACGGGCCTTGCCCATATCGCGCGCTTCTCCGCGCGAGAGCAAGAGATAGTCATTAAAAGCAAGGCGAAGTGCGCAATCCGAAATAGATTCGGTACGGACCAACGCAGCACGATACGCAGTCAGCTGACCTTCGGGTGTGTCTGGAAATTCTCGGTACAGATAATCCGTCACAACCAGCTCGAGGACAGCGTCTCCGAGGAATTCGAGTCGTTCATTGTGGCCCGGCAAATCACTCTGTGATTCGTTCAAATAAGACCGATGAGTAAAAGCCTGGATGAGTAAATCCTTGTTAATAAAATGTATCCCGAGAATGGTTTCTATTTGTTCAAAATTATTCATAAAAAATACTATTGTGAATTAAATATTCGATTAATAGCGGTGATCGATATTTGGGCGACGTTGTCATACATACGTAAATCGGCAATCTCTGTGACCGGGAACCATTTAGCGGTAACGAGGCCAGCAGAATCCTCTAGCGTGAGAGTGACGAATTCCGCCTTTGCCAGAACATAGGTCACGTGTTTGACGACATTTCCCTTTTGTGGGTGGAAACTACTATATTCTGATTCGCCTAATATGCTTTGGCTCACCACGGGAATGCCTATGGTTTTTTCTATTTCACGAGCTGATCCTAGTAGGATGTCTTCGGTTTTGTCGCAAGTCCCTTTTGGAAATGTCCAAAACCCCCAAATATCTTGGACGAGAGCTACATACGCGTCACCCTTTAGATCGAATGCATAGACGAATCCTCCTCCTTTGTATTGGTGAGTAACTATGGTTTCTGCAGACATGTCAATGCGGGGTGGCCTGACAGGACCCATAGGACTACCCATTTCTCGATACACGGTACTGAGGACCCCATTGATAAATCGAGCGCTCGACTGCCCTACATAGATTTGACCTGCAGAGACGGCTTCGCTGATGATGATATTCGGGTGTGTTTTGGTATACTCGAAAACGAGCTCATAGATACTCATCCTGAGGATAATTACATCCATAGTATTCATATTTTCTAGAGGCCAACGAGGGGCTGCCTTTGTGATAATATCGTCTATGATTGATTGTTTTTTTATTACAGAAAAAACCGTATGTTCTACAAAATTATAATCCGGATTTCCATCACTAAAATGATTACCTATATAGGTAATGAGCTGCTGGATAGACTCTGTATCTGACAATGGATACATTTGTAATGCATACAAGGTAGATATAATAGCTGATCGTGACAAATTTCGATGCGCCATAACAATATAATAATGTAAAAAATAAATGAATAAAATTCAACAACAAAGCAAATCACCCTACCCTAAACCAAAAATCCTTATTCAAAAGGATCAGGTTGTGGAGTTTTGCTTTGAGCTTTGAGGGCTTTCTTTGTCATATCTACAACGACACGACCACGATACATCCCAGTAATAGGATCCATGTGATGTGACTTGCGGTATGTCCCTGCAGCTGTTTTGACCAATGAAGTCGCAACAAGAGCATGATGAGAACGCCTGTTTGCTGTGTGTCCTGATGTGTGTCGCATTCGTACTACCATATATGTGTACTATACATTATTTATGACTAAAAGCAAGCAGAAACTACTTCTTTTTCTTTTGATTTAACATACGCGCCAGATACCTGCCTGTATGAGAAATCGGGTTATTTGCGACTTCTTCGGGGGTGCCTTGGGCGATTACCTTGCCACCGCCCGTCCCGCCCTCTGGTCCAAAGTCGAACAAATAGTCACAGCATTTTATCACATCCAGATTATGTTCAATCAACATAACGGAATTCCCTCTCTCGACGAGTTTCTGGAGGATATCAATCAATCTCTGTACATCAACAAAATGGAGTCCAACCGTCGGTTCATCGAGGAGATAGATGGATTTTTCTGTCATAGGTCTGTATAATTCTGATGCAATTTTTACACGCTGGGATTCCCCCCCGGACAGTTCGCTGGCAGGCTGACCGAGTTTCAAATATCCGAGCCCTACATCCATCAATGCCTGCAACCTGTCATGAATAGGGCCAATTTCTGCGAAAAATGCCGTAGCAGTCTCGACTGTCATTTCGAGGATTTCGAATACGTTTTTCTTGTTATAGTGAACTGCGAGGGTTTCTTTGTCGAAACGCTTTCCATTGCAGACATCACACTGCACATACACCGTCGGCAAAAAGTGCATCTCGACTGCGACTTGACCACGACCTTCGCAAGCTTCACAGCGGCCACCTTTTACATTGAATGAAAATCTGCCTGGACCCCATCCACGAATCTGAGATTCGGTCGTAGCAGCAAACAGGTCACGAATAGGGGCCCACGCACCAGTGTAGGTCGCAGGGTTAGAACGAGGAGTACGACCAATCGGCGACTGATCCACCATAACGACTCGCGATATACCACCGTCTCCTGAGAATTTTGCACAGTGATAGGTCTTTGTACTGCGGTATTCCCTGTCATAGCGTGCCAATAGGTTGCGATACAATATTTCGTACATAAAGGTTGATTTGCCCGACCCTGACACGCCACATACACCCACCATTCGCCCGAGGGGGATCGTGAGATTGAGGTTATCAATATTGTGCAGTTTTGCACCGATGATAGATAGGTTGCCCTTGTCTTTGGATCTGCGGGATTCTGGAACAGCTATGGATTGTTCATGTCTGAGGTATTGTAGCGTGAGAGAAGGGTGCGTTGGTGTCTGTTTTGTATCCAACAGTTCAGGTAGGTCCCCCATTGCAATCACATTGCCCCCGTGGACTCCAGCTCCAGGACCGATATCCACGATATAATCAGCAGCACGCACAGCATCCTCGTCATGTTCAACGAGTATGATAGTATTCCCTAAATCACGCAATTGTATCAAAGTACTAATCAACCTGTCGTTATCACGTTGATGAAGTCCAATCGTCGGTTCGTCGAGGACATACATCGCTCCGACCAATTTGGATCCCAATTGAGATGCGAGTCTGATGCGTTGAGCTTCGCCACCCGATAGTGTATTCGCACGACGATTGAGTGATAGATATTCGAGCCCTACATCGAGGAGGAATTGTAGTCGTGATTCGATTTCGTTCAACAGGACCCCTGCGATTGCTTCTTCTTTTTTTGAGAGTTCGAGTTCGAGGATATACGCGTGTGCATCTCGGATCGACAGTTGTACAAATTCAAAAATATTCAACCCTGGACGATTCCAGCCTGATTTTTTTGCTTTGGTTGTTTTTGTGATGAGGGCAGATTTTTCGGTGGATTCTCGATACTGTTCTGGTGTGCTCGTGTTACCTTCGTATAATTTAGATTCGATAGCTCCCGCCTGAGACCCGGAACCCATAAACACGAACATAGCCTCTCGTCTGAGGCGAGCGCCATTACAACTAGCGCATATCTCATCGTTGTCATTACCGAATAGTTGCTTTACGCCGAGCCCTTTGCACACAGGACACGCACCATAAGGACTATTGAATGAAAAGAGTCGTGGTTCTATTTCTGGGAATGAGAATCCGTCTTCGGGACACATCAATGATCCTGAGAAAAGATAATCAGCAGGGTTCTCGAGTACTGGTGCAGTAGTATCGTGTGCGGACGCATACCCGACAGAAACGACAACGAGGCCTTCGCTCTCTGTCAGTGCCCTCTCGACTGACTCTGCAATGCGGGCTCGAAAATGCTGGTCGGTACCAGATTCGTGTAACGCAAATTCATCGACGAGGAGGTCAATAGTGTGAGGTTTTGTTTTTGACAAGACAATTTTGTCTCGCAGAGAATACACCTCGCCATCGATACGAGTGTGTGTGTAGCCTTTGCCCAGATAATCATAGAGCATTTGGTAATATTCTCCCTTACGCCCACGCACGATCGGTGCATATATTTGAATGCGATATTCATTCCAACTCACACCCATTACTGATTTCTGGCTTTTTGATGTTTCATTCGACACTTCTGTTATTTTTGCTAGGACGAATTCTACTATTTCATCATTGGTCATTTTATGAATCGCGTTACCAGAGATCGGGCTATACGGGCGACCCACACGCGCATAGAGTACACGCAAGTAATCATAAATCTCGGTGATAGTCGCAACCGTCGATCGTGGGTTGTTGGACCTGGATTTTTGATCAATCGAAATTGCAGGAGACAATCCTGATATTTCATCAACCTCTGGTTTGGGCATTTGAGACAAAAATTGTCGAGCATATGCCGAGAGCGATTCTACATATCTACGCTGACCTTCGGCAAATATTGTGTCGAATGCCAATGATGATTTGCCCGATCCTGACAATCCGGTAATTGCGGTCATTTTATTACGAGGGATCATAACATCAATATTCTTGAGATTATGAGTCTTGGCACCACGAACCGTAATCCAATCGAGGGATTTTTGAGTAGTTTTTTCTGGGATTTTCGATACTGTTGATTTTGTAGTTTGCTTCATAAGGAGTATTATTCTATACTACACGTATGTGGCCTAAAATTCAACGTATTGATAGACGATTACGAGCTTTCTTTCAGAGGGCTGACGATCATTTCCCGCGTATCGCTATTGCGATTATCTATATTTGGTTCGGAGTTATCAAGCTCTTGGGATTATCTCCTGCAACCCCCTTGGTTTTTGCACTCTATCAGAAAATGACCGACCTCACCATTATTCCTTTTGATGTCTTTTACCCTGCATTTGCTGGGTTCGAAGTTCTCATAGGAATTCTGATTTTGAGGCCAAGGGCAGAGCGGATCGTCTTGCCCCTCCTCGCTATTCACATGCTCACTACTGCACTGCCACTGTTCCTCGTACCTGAGGTAGCCTGGCAAGCATTCCTCGTCCCGACCCTCGAGGGACAATATATTATCAAAAATCTGGTGATTATTGCCGCTGCGATCAACATCGCTGCTGGGCTGAAAAAAATTCAAAAGATATCATAATGTTGGATTTTTAGAGTTGTGGTATAGGTTTTGGGATAAGGGATTTTTGGTGGCGTTTTTTTGGGCGCCAAAAAAAGGACCAAAAAACCCCAAAAACAAAATGAGGGTAAAAA
>JANPGR010000004.1:0-20749 GCA_031424015.1 Candidatus Nomurabacteria bacterium | reverse complement strand
GTGGTCTTTATCTGTTCCTATTTCTAAAAAGTGTATCTCATGTCGTTTCGCTATTTCAATACATGTTGATTTTATAGTTTGATCAACCTGTGGTGAAATTACAACACGACGATATTTTATTGGGCATACTATGTGGTACAGAAGACAGTTTACATTGTGGTGCTTGTGGATGTATGTACTCATTCTAGTATTTTAGCACAAGCCGCTGCCAAGCAGACGGGGTATATACCCAGGTCGAAATAATCGTTTATTTAACGAATCAACAGTTACACCAGTTGGTGAACTCATAGTTGAGTTTGTCAGTCCTGTTGTAGCTGTAGTAAATCCAGTCTGCCCCAAAACATAACTAGCTGGCATATTGGTTGCCAAGTTGTTTGTATCAAAAACTTTAACGCGATTACCCGACCAATCTGCTACATACAGGTAACCAGTTGCCGGATCAAGCGATAAGCCGACTGGAGAGTTTAATCCATTAATAGTATTTCCCGACGAACTACCCGTAAACGATGATTGACCAATTACATAGCTAGCATTCATACCATCAGTAATAGATGTGGTATCGTAGACTGTAATACGACTGCTCGTATTGTCTGCAACGTAAAGCAGGTTCCTAGATCCATCATACTCGATACCAGATGGAGTGAACATACCAGATTGTGATGTTACTGTTGTTGTAGACGTGAAGTTAGTTTGACCGATTACGTTCACTGCATTTTCACCGTTGGTAATACTACTAACATCAAAGACCGAAACTCTACGGGAACCGTTTTCAGAAACGAATAATCGCTGATTGGTAGAGTCGTACGCCAACCCCCATGGATCCTTTATGGTCGATTGTGTAGTTGTTGTTAACTTTGTAGTAAAGTCTGGCTGACCCAGTACAAAATCTGGGGTTTTATCGATAAGATTGTTGTTAGAATCAAGGTTAAATACTAAGACACGGTTGTTTGATGTATCAGCATCGAATAGCCGGTGATTAACCGTATCAATTTCGATATTAGCTCGACTACTAGATAGTCCCAGATTATAAGGGATTGTCAGCCCGCCATTCGATGTGTTCGTCGAATAATCAGGAGCAAAACCCTGATAAGTCGTATAATGTCCAATCTGATCAAAGGCATTTTTTCCATTTGAAATAATAGGTGTCTGATTGATCTTGAATAATTTTGTAGCACCAATTGATATATCAGGGGTATAACTCTCGATAAGTTTAAGGTTGGTGTCCAAGCCACCGGCGTTTTTAATAGTACCACCGTTTAAAATAATCGAACTATTAGTCACCACGTCGAGCCTACCTGCCGAATCAGCTGCAGCGACTGTATACCTGAATAACAAGGTATCGGTACCACTCCCACTAACATAGTTTGCTGGCGTATCAGTTGCACCTGTTTCCATTGGAATCTGCGGTGTTCCGGTAACAGTAACAATCTGATTAAATTTTACATTAATGTCGATTGTTGCACCAGTGTATTTATCACCGTCAGCATCAGCAGAAGACATCTGAATCTGCGCAGGACCAGTGACTACATCACTGGCAATAACCCTGTGACTGCCATACTGAGCACTATAGAGGCGACCATTGGTACTATCAATAGCAAAGTCACGTGCATCATTTATGGTATTCTGAGACACTGCAGACACCGCAGACGTGAAGTCTGCTTGACCCAACACAAATAGCGCTGATTGTCCGTTAGTCGTATTATTAATATCATGCACGACCACTCTATTGGCATTGTCAGCAATATAGAGTCTTCGATTAATTGGGTCAACTTTAACTGCAACAGGACCTCGCAAGGTGTTGGCAGCGACAGTTCCAGGTAGAGTACAATCGGTATAGTTTGTTTTACCAATCACACCGATGGCATTAGCAAAACCATCAGAAATCGTACCTGCATCCATTATCAATACTCGATATTGGCCAGAGTCAGCTACATAAAGCCGCTTATAGACTGGGTCGTATGTAATTGATTTTGGTCCGCTGGTTCTACTCTGGGTACAAGACGCAGCACCAGAAAAATAATTATAATTATACGAGGCACCGATACTACCATTGGTTGCAAGCGAGAAAACTGAGACACGGTTATTGCCTGTATCAGCTACGAACACCTTGCCAGCTGTATGATCTACTTCAACATCATTAGGTGCCGACATGCCATTAATATTCGCTGAAACAGTCGAAGCTGTATAACTTGCTTGACCCAGTACAGCGATAGCATTTTCACCATTGGTAATACTGGCGACATCATATACCGTTACTCTGTTTGCATTCGTTTGCGATACGTACAAGAAATTATCCGTTGAATCATAGGCAAGCCCCGTTGGAGTATTCATACCCGCCTGAGTCACAGCAGAAGTGTTGGCGGTAAAACTTGTCTGACCCAGTACAAAGTCAGGAGTCTTATCAACGAGATTATTACTGCTGTCGAGATTGAAAACCAATACACGATGATTATTAGTATCAGCCGCAAATAATCGATGATTTACAGAATCCAGTTCGAGACCAGATACACTGTTTAGACCGAGAGCATACACTGAGCCATTATTGTTATTGACTGCTGTTTGATTGTAATTCGGTGTAAATCCACCAGTCGTTGTATACTGGCCGAGAATGTCGGTTGCGTTCGATCCATTAGTAATTACATCGTTCGCTATTCCCCATGTGCGTGCCTCGGTGTATACAATACTATTGTCTAATGACCGCAATTCTACCGGGCCAACAGTGTAATACATCGGTGAAATATTTGGTGCATCGTAGGTGTAGGTAAATGTTGCTGTGGTACCAGCTGGTATTGAAACATTACCCCACGTAATTGTTTGCGTTTCCCCATTTGTAATTACTGTTGCCGCTGCGGGAATTTCAGTTATCGAAAATCCTGCTGGCAGTGTTTCGGTTACAGTACCCACGAAATCTACCCCTGATGCAATTGTAAACGATGCCGGCGACACTCCGGCTGGATACAAACGTGTCGCCATAGATCGCGATACTATATATGTAGGCGCGTCTGTCACAGTGACTGTTTGTGCTAATGTCTGCACACCATTACCATTGTCTACCTTTAACTCCATTACGTATTCGCCCGCTGCCGCAAATGTGTACTGCGCTGTATAATCAGGAACAATATTTCCCGAACTAAACATTTCACACTGATCTGTTTCTGTGATTACCACCGCTTGCCCGTTTATTGTAAGCTCTGGAGACAGACCACATACAGGTAATCCAGTTTGATCGAGAATACCAATATCGATTGTTGCGCTCTGGCCCACCTGATAAACGTCCTGATTAGTGTTCATTGTTAAAATTCCCCAGGTAAAGTCTTGAGTGAAATTAAAATCCTCTCCGGTGATCGGATTGTGGATTGTAGTTGAGACAGTGTATGCGCCCGGGACTATTTCAGCAGGTCTATCTATAACAAGGATCAGTGAACCCTTCTCGAAAGAGATATATTTTGAGTCAAGAACTTTTTTATCAGATTTTTCTCCATCAACACTGACCGAGACGACTTTAGAAATATCTGCGTCAGAATTTATTAAATTATCTGCGATTTTTTCAATTTTCTCTCCACCAGTTTTTGTGTCTAGTAGTAACGGAACAGGTGTTGATGCTACTACATCCGCCGTAGTCTCTGATAAAGACCGAAGGATTAGAACTTGCCCTTCTCCTTGTCCATCCTTTTCTGTCACAGGCACGGTGGCATTTGTGATATCTTTTTTTTCCAAATCCTGTTCGTGTGTAGTCACGCCAAGAATTACTGACACTGCGTCTTTGGTAGAAATCTCATCACCTTCCTTAATCCCGGGAATACTGTAGTCCGAAAGTTTTATTTTTATTTGATCGCCAGAAATATTTTTAGGTGTGAAGGTTAATTTATTAGCATCACCGAACACAATTTCGTCGGTGAAATTTTTCGTCGGATCAGGAGTTGGAGGCAGTGAGGTGACAGGATCCACGCAAGCATCGCCAGTAGAATTTAAAATCTGCGGAGCAATACAAGTCAGTGGAGCTGGATCTGGCGACGGTGTCGAACTATTTTCGAGAGACGACTGTTCCTGATCGGTTCCTATTATAGATAGGGTCTCTGTGTCTGATTTCACTTCCTCAGTCACATTGCTTGTTTTATTTGTATTACTCGCAGGATCTGTACTAGCTGTTGTCGTTGTAATATCATCCAAGGGAGCACTCTGAATCGCTACTGACTTCTCTGCTAGTGCGATTTCAACAAGAGGTACTACAGGGGAAAATACAAAAGAAACAATCAGTGCAAGGGTGATTGTTTTTCTGAGCGCCGTTATGGCATATGGAAACGAAAACATCCTCAGGATTCGGTCATGTAACTGTTCACACAGCGACGACAAACTGTGAACTGTATGCACTGAAAGTAAAAGATGTTTCATAAAATAGATAGGTGATGATAAATAATTATTGTAATATAAAAACTCTGAAGATACATACATATTATACCATGCTGTAGTATCGATATAAAACAGATTATCAACATCTTAGTACACAGAGGCGCACTTTGCAGTATGCATACGAGTAGTTATAGCTAATATTCTGTATCGGTATTCCACTCTGAACTAAACAATACCTTTTCAGGATTTATTTTAGGAAAACTATTCGAGATTAAATAACTATATCGCACTTTTCCAAATTGTGTCGAGCACATAATAATTGAATGCTTTCAACCAACAGTCGTGTCTCGCCTTTTGAAAAAAACAATATGATCACAGTGAGGGTTATCTTTAGCTACATACATACTTTCAGATCTAAACCCCATAAGTCTGTATATATAAAACCATCGTAAGGGATTTTTGCTATAATTAGCTACAAGAGCCTGGTCACAAAATATGTTTCCGTGATGCTCGGGCCCCATCATCGCTATCGCTCGACTGCGCTCGCATTCGGAAACTATTTCGCGACCCCTGACGCGACCCCTGATTCAAATCCGTTACTCAGCGTTCCCAAATACAAAACCCGTGCTCGCCTAAGGGCGCACGGGTTTTGTTTTGTGAAAGCGCAACCTGGTGGATGAAGTGAGAACTGTGGTGCTACAAACTCATAGCTCAAACTAGATGCTCTCAACTGCTTTTTGCCATACTATCTGTATATCTTTGTATTCTTGCCACAAACTCAGTACCCTCTCTCGAAGCTCCTTATGCTGAGGGTAACCCATATCAGGATATTCACTGAAGTGTTCGGGAAATTCAATATTTAACAGCGTAGTAAGAGCTTCTTTCAGATCGTTATATTTTTGCTTCCCCAATCTCTGCTCTTCCGCAATACCAAATCGATACCAAGTATAAAAATGCCAGAGCTCATGCATCGCAGTCCTTCTCACAGAATCAACCGGAGCTAAGCGTGCAAAAAAGTAATTTTTCTCGATACTATATGGACACCTATTATTCAACGTCAGGTAAACAGTTATGTCCTCCGTTAATTGAACGTTAAACATTTCTTTGGCTCGTACAATAAACAGATTCTCGACCTTCTCCCAATCGTCGGCATACTGATTAATTCTTTTAGATATATCTATATTATGATTATTGATATATTCTTTTACAAAAGTACCCGCATCCTGTTCAGTCGGACTTTCTCCGAACGACTTCACTAGTTCCTCGTATCGTTGAGTTGGGTTACTTGAATTCATAGAGCTCCTCCCATAATTAAGCAAACACCAAACATCTCTCTCTTCTTGGTAAGTAAAAGTAAGTTTCATGAATAGTATTATAACAAAACACAGCTCAATTCCCTAGTTCCAAAATCCCGTAGCCCCGCAATGCAAAAAGCCCCTATAAAGGGCTTTTTGTCGATGCGCAGTGAAAGGGACCTGGTCACAAAATATGTTGCATCGATGCTCGGGCTCCATCATCGCTATCGCTCGATTGTGCTCGCATTCAGAAACTATTTCGCGACCCCTGATTCAAATCCGTTACTCAGCGTTCCTAAATACAAAACCCGTGCTCGCCTAAGGGCGCACGGGTTTTGTTTTGTGAAAGCGCAACCTAGTGGTCGAAGTGAGAACTAATCTTATAGAGATCATTTAGAAAGCTTCTCTGAATATAGTTATTTATACTTAATACTCTTTTTTCTATTTTAGGTTAAAAACCTACAGATCTATTGTCCGCCTCATCTCTGTAAAATACAGTATCTTTATTTAAGATTATAATATTTCGATTCCACTTATTTGATAATTCAAAAAATCTTAAAATATTATACATATTTTCATCGCTTGTTATAAATGATTTTGTATACAAAAGATAAACAGAATGGAGACTGTCATAAAGAGTTCCTCTTTCTATACCCTTTTTTGATTCTTTTTCAATTTGAATATAACTAGCAATATATTTTAAGTGCTGAGAATTAAATATGTTAGGAAAGTTATTATATATATATTCAACTAATAACCCTGTATTGTGATTCAAAAATTCACTTTCCAAACCCTGTTTTTTCCAAAATTCAATTAAAACACTATTTATTGGCTCAATCCCAATGCAAAATACTAAAATTATAACAGAATATATTATTTGATCATAAGTCTCCGACTTTTTTAAAATCTGCCCCGACATACTTTTGATTCCTTTAACCAACTCTGAATATCTTTGATAATCTGTGTTTATGGTTTTGTTTGGATTTTCTACACAAGAAAACCAAGATTCTCGTAAATCGATTTCATCTTGTGTCTGATCACAATAAAAACCTAAAACTTCTCCTAATAAAATCCTTGTTGGATTATCAAAAAATACTTTTTGTTGATTATTTGATATGTGTGATAGTTGAAAAATTATGCTTTCTCGAGTAATTTCATTTTCTGGATTAATAGCAATTATTTCATAGAGGTTTAGGGGTGATATTACTACTTGCCTATTCAATCTATTCCAAAGCTGAGCTGTTTTTATAGGGTGAGTTTTTTCATCTTTAACTAAAAAGTTTATTGCTGAAGTATCAAGATAGAAAAGATTATTATTCATACACTATCCAATCAATTCATCGAACTCTGTAAATATTTCTAATATTTTCTCTGTTGTTTCTTCTAATTGATTATTAAAAAGAAGATAATATTTTAAATCTTTAAACGCAACCCACTTATATGTTCGTATTTCTTCTGGTTGCGATACAATCTCATTATCTTTACCAGTAAAAACAAACCCAAAGAAATATCTCTCTGATCCTATATATTCTATACCGTCACGACTCAGCTTTATCTCTTTAAACTCTATCACTACTGGGATTTCGCTTTTCCCTATATATATGAGTGAATCTTTCTGGATAGATAATTCTTCCTGTATCTCTCTATATACAGCATCTTCTCGTGATTCCCCTTTTTCTATTCCGCCTCCAGGTATTGCAAAATACTGCAACTGGAAGGATTCCAAATTCACAAGTAATAGTTCGTTCTTTTGATTGATTATGAGTGCGGATACTCCTTTTCGGTACATAAGGGTCTCATTATAAGTTAAATGAACTTATAAACTTTTCAGCAAGGTCTTTAGTTTTTTCTGTATCCATAGGACTAATAACATTTATTATAAACACAAAATCATCCTTTTCTAGGATATAATTTGCTTCATAGATTTTGCGCTTCAAATTGTAGATATGCAAATATTTTGCTTTTATTGAATTATTAACTATAGTATCTTTATTTTCTACTATTTTATATAAGGACTTGTAATCAACATCTGTCTCTGGGGATATATTTGTTGCTTCATTTGTTATCTTCGGCTCACCTGTATAAAGGTTCATTATTTTGTCATATTCATTTTGAAGATTTGTCGGTTCACCATTTGCATACATCTCTTTATTTAACACCTGTAAACCACTTTTACTTATAACTTCTATATTGAGGTGTACTTCTGATTTTTCGTCAAGATATACAATATTTGAAACTCTTTGATGATCCATATGTGGCCAATTATTTACTGAAACTGTTGAACTTGCGGGTGACATAAAAGTATATTTTGTATTTTCTATCTTTCTTAAAACCCATACACTATCTAATATTGTACCAATAAGCGCGTTATATTTAGAGCCTATTTCTAATTGAATCTTTTGATCAACAGGTTTCTCTACTGGTATATCAAAAACTGAATCAGGTATACTAACATAATTACAATCGTATTTTGTATCGCTATTTGCATTTAATAAATCTTTGTTATTTTTCAAGATAGAGAAATGATCACTATTTTTGGCAGTCTTACTTTTTGTCAATTCAGAAATAGTATTATTAGATACAGTCCAAGCGTATTCATTTCCACCTGTAATTAGGAGGTTTTGCTCAAATAAATTATTTAGTGACAATTTAGCCCTGTATTGCTTATTTCTAATGTATGCCTTACCAGATATAACACCGTCCAGTGTTATATCGCAGTCATATGAACTATATCCGCTAAATATTTCTTCTGGATTGTTTGTGTTTTTTGGCTGATTAAGCATCAACCTCATTATTAAATTTCTTTGAGTAAAAATCAGTAGAATTAATACTACAAATAATGTTGCTAATCCGATTTTGTTTATTAATTTAATATTATCCATACTCTTCTACTTTTTCTCCCAATGCTCGACAAATTTCTTTTTCTAATCCAAATATATTCCACAGTCCTTTGACCCCAATAAGTTTTTGCTTTTTAATTTCATTTCTATGTTCATCTACATAATCCATAAACCCTAACCCTTGATTGTCAAAGCAAATAGGCAAATGTGTATTTTTTTCTGATATTTCTTCGTATCCGACTGTTTCAAAATACCCCATTCTCCAATAATCAAACGGGAACTCTATAGGGTCAACTAAAAGATTCTTTAATGTAAGCTGCTTTAAGGGAATATCCTCTTTTGATTCTGATTTCTGATTGTAGACATAGATAACGAGATTTTTTTTATCTTCAGTACAAAATCCAGAAGCAGTCGCATCATCAGCAATAACTCTCCCGAACATATATTCACCCTCATTGATTGAGAATGTAAAGATATCACCTTTTTTTGGTTTTGATATTTTACTATTCGTATGAATTATTCTCATTCTCTTTGGCAATTCTTTTAATTTCCTTACCATATATTTTTTATACCATTAGCTTTCATAAAATCTGACCCCCATTTTACTGCAGAATCATAGATATCCCGCTCTGCTGAAATACTATTTATGGCATTAGCCCAATCGTCTGACTGGATTGCTGAATTTGCATTAATGATATTTTGTTCTATGGTCCGAGCTTGGTTTTTTGTTAGTAAGGTGGTTGTGATTTGATCACCTCTATCAATTTTTCCGACTGATATGTGTTTCGTCAACCTTGTCTTCAGGTCGTTCGTAACTCCAACATATACCGCCCTTCCGTCTTTGTATCCAATATACACCACAGTATCTGCTACACCATTATTGATCCAACTACTGAATTTTTCTGCAATAGATATACTTACTTTTGTCACACTCTTCGCCTCCCTCGCCACCTTTGTTACACTCGCAGTTTCTTCTGCTGTGGTCTTGATAATCATTCCTGTAGTCTTACCCAGAGATCCTACTATAGGGATTACAGCAAATGCAGAGAGTCCAACGCCTGTAGCGTCTCCTCTGAATGCATATATGACACCATTAGTGAGATCACAACCTATACCTACTGCGGTTGCTCCTGCTGCAACTGGGAGCCCTATTCCTGTAGCTCCCGTGACTAATGTAGTTCCATCCATTGATATACTACAATAGTCGAGAGACTTTTGTACTCCATCTATACTGGTGATTATCTTGTCTTCTGTTTGACTGACTATAGTTATTACTTTAGTTGATACATCCTTTCGTACGAGAGACAGTGCTTCTTCGTCCCATTTCTCCTCGTTTACTGATTCTGTATTCCATTCGTTGTTTACAAGGTCGTTGATCTTTGCACCAATCGCATTCAATTCATTTACCTTGTTCGTGATAGTTGTTTTGAGATTAATGAGAGCTTGAGATAGTGTAGTGTTTTTGAGATTTGTGATTTCTGCGTTGAGTTGAGATATTTTTCCATTGACTGGACCTAATTGAGAATTCAGAGAATTGATTTCACCTTGAAGACTTGCCAATACTGTTCTCTTTCTCTGTTGTTCTGCGTTCCCGAATGATTGCAATCTCTCCAGTCGTTGTTGTTCTGCATACACCGCGCTCAGCTGATTGTTTACAGAGTTTACTTGAGACTGAAGGCTGGCTATCTTTGTATTGTTTGAGATTATGAGATTATTGTAATATGTGTAGTTCGATACAGCAGAGTTGTATTGAGATACTGCAGTGTTGTAATTGTTAAGAGATTTTTGTTCTGCATTGTAGTAGTAGTTGTAGAGATTCAGATTATATGCCCGTGTTACAGAATTTCTACTATTATTATACTGATTTGCATAATAGTTTCTGTTGGAATTGTTTGAAACATAACTAGACCAGTAGCTGGTGTATGAACTCTTGTAGTTAGCCATCTGACTACTAAAGGTAGTTCTACTGGAATCTGCTGATGAGTTGCTCGTATAGAGTTGATTGAGCTGTCCTTGGAGTGAAGATAATTTACCACTCGCAGAGGCTGATAATTGGCTGTAGGAGGATCTTTGTGCAGAGAGAGCAGAGTTTACTACTCCAAGAGAAAATGTAGTGCCATTTTGGGTGAAGGTTTGATTATTGAGCTCGTTTTGGAGACTGGTTGCGGTACTTTGTTTTGGATTGAGAGAATTGATAAGGAGAGTCTTTTGTGCTGTGTATTGGTTAAGTTCTTGTATCTTTACATTGATCTGATTTTGTAATGCCGTAGCTGTATTGGTAGCTAGTGTGTTGTATTGAGTTTTGAGAGCGTTGATATCTGTATTGAGAGCGTCATATGCGGTTCGTAGAGGTAGATATATTGCATAGATTTCTGCTTTCATCTTTGCTTCTGTGTCTTTGTGTACTGTATTGACTATGTTGTCTTTCAATCGGTACTCAGCCCAGAAAGCTACTTCATCCCAGTTGCCCAATGCACTTCCGAGATCGCTCCCGAGTTTGAGATAACAGTTTCTGCGAGCTTCATTTCGTAGTGAGACTGTTGTATTCTTGAGTGCGTTGGCATTACAGACCTTGAATACTGCTGCTGCATTTTTCGCTCCTTGATTACTACTATTTTCTGCCATTATATACACCGGAACGTATTTACCCCAGATTGTAGCCAATTCCGCATCTGATATGTCTGTATCAGTGTTGTTCAAATCATTGTTGATAGGATTGTCAGAAATGATTAAAACGTGACCAGTATAAATATGCTTGAATGATTCTACGTTGTATTTGATATTACCAGCTTCTGTGTCAGATATTTCTACCAGAGTTCCATCATAGGATTTGATCACAGAGAAATGTCCTCCGACATTTGGTTTCTCGTCGTGGATGAGTACAGGGTCACCTGTTACCTCGATGTATGATAGTACTTGTTCTGCGGTCCAGGTCTTTGCATATACCTTTTGATTCAAAGCAGTTGCAGAGTTTTTGAGAGTTAACATTGATACACCTTTGCCATGATCTATGTTTTCCTGCATTATAGTGTCCAGAATTTGCTGTTCTGTGGTGTCAGAGCCTAGTTGAGTTAGAAGTGTAGCGAGTGCGGCTGGACCACAGGTATAGTCAGTTGATTGACGCACTACTGCAGTAAAGTCTTTGAGTGCATCCATTTCGTTATTACTATCGCCTAGGTCAATGTCTATGTCGTCTGTTTCTTCTGCTGGGGGCGTAGTGTCATCACTATCACTACTTTCGTCTTTTGTTTCATCCTTAACTGTTGAATCAATTGGTGTTTCTTTTGTGGTTTCTTTTGTAGAATCTGAATTGGTTGTTTGACCAGTCGATTCAGTATTTGTTTTGTTTTCAGCTTTGATTGAATCATCTGGTTTAGTTTCAGCACTGGTTGAATTTGTAGTAGATTCTGATTGTTTTGTATCAAGTTTCTGTTCACTGGCAGTACCTAAAGTATTTGATTCTTTTTTCTCTTCAGTAGCATTCTGATTTGATGTTGAATCAGTTTTCTGTTCAGTAGTATTTTGATTATCAATCAATTCTTCTGCTATGACAGAAAATGGCTGAATGAGCATTGCTAATAAAAGTACCAAACCTGTCGATCTTTGCAAAACTGAATGCTGTATAGATTTCATAAAATATATATTTAATTATGTTAATAATTTAAGTATATCAATAATTCACCCAAAGTACACGCTTACCTTCCTAATTTACTAATTATATATGGTCTAGGAAGTATCTCTACTAGAAAATATTAAAAGTTGTACCCTTTAGGGTTTACATCTATACGCACTTGCGAGTAATTACTTTGAATTTTTTATAGTCACTTGACAATTTCCATTTTTACCTGTAAAATCTACTTATCTTTAGATTACTAACTGATCTAGACCTTTTACTTGAGGCGATGGTCTATCTATTTACCTTCTACTACGAATGTTGATATTGACTTCATAAATTCTTCTTTCATTTCTTCATATCTACTCGTCAAAGTTCCTGCTGATATAGTGTATATTATGTTGTCTTTCAGGACTATGAATTGTAACTGAGTGATATCAGCTTCTTGGTCCAGGTTTTTATAACTAGTTGAATATTCAATCATATATGCGGGCAAGTTATCTAATGTCGTTTCTTCATAGAAGGTGACAGGTCTACTATTTTGGTTAAACTCATCGACCGCACTTTGTAGTCCGCCCGTGAGATCTTCTATAGAAAACAGTGTTCCATTTTTTGATTCAAATTGATTTACTGAGATCATTATAGACTCTAATCCAGAGGTTGCTTTTTGAACTATATGAATTCCATCTCCAGGACTAATATTCCAACCTTTTGGGAATTTGATTCTAAATCCGTATTTTGTATTTCTATACATGTTTCCAGTAATTTGAGAGTGTATAGGGTCCTTATCAATCGCTACTTCAATAGGTGTACTATTCTCGATCTGTTCTCGCTCAAACTCATTTTGAGAATTCATACCAAGAGCAACAATCCCTATAATAACAGCTATAAATATTGCAATGTGTGGCCATTTCATATAGGTATTATGAGTATACCGCAAATAACAACCTAATAACTGATGCGATAATACAACAGGAATTTATTACCAATAAGGTAATTTCTTGTTTTGTTTTATGATAATAACTCCTCATCGACCCAAGTAGAATAATACCTACGATGAGAGTTATAAAACTAGGGAATAACGCGACCAGTAATGCGTGTATGCCTGATACTGCTAAATACACCCTGTGGTCGCTTCTGAGTATTCTATATCCTACCTTTTTACCAAAGTGGTATACAGCAAAGTATATGAGAATATACGCTAGTGGTGGAATTCCTGCTTCTTTTGCTGCGGTGATTGAGAGTAGAAGTGTGATTCCAGCGAATAAAATCCACACAGCTTCAATTGCTTGTATTTTTAGTGACTTTTTTCGTTTGATAAACTTACCATTTTCATCTTTTTCTAGTGATGCACCACACTGAGTACAAAACTTTACATTCTTTGCGTTTAATTCCTGACATTCTGGGCATTTTATTTTACATTTCTCACACATAGAGCTATTTTATAGTTAGGTTTGAGTTAATGCCTTCAGACCTCAGACATCGCTTGTATAGGTTATCTTCTTGGATCCAATATTCTGTAGTAACAGTAGCAACATATTCCGCACATTTTCTATATGTGTCACTCTCAGATTTTCTGATACTGTTTTTATTAAGTAGAGGGACAAAGAAAATAGTGAGGGCCGTGATACATACAATGCAGGTGTGTAATAAATATATCTCTCTAGAGAGAGCGGTTTTTGTCCTTGAGAGTATGCTGGATTCAGGTGTATGTAATTCTTTATGAGTGCTCTGCAGTAATAACATATCACCGCACTCTGGACAGTATTGTATGTCTGAGTCCAATTCAATATTGCATTTATTACATTGTTGTTTCTCTTTTTCCATAGCTAGTTATAGTGTAAGTCCATTTGGTAATATGGGGAGAAATAATGTCTGACTAAAACAAAATAGGCACCCCAAAAGTTAGGTGCAACCAGGGTGACAGACGCAATGCTGTTCCTGTCCTAATTTGGGATGCCCAATCTGAACACGAGAGACGAATGCTAAAATAGCTAAAACGCTTTTGTATTTACTAACCTGGTTGCGATATTAGTATAACATTTTGAGTAATAGAATACAATTTTTCTTAAAATTCCTACTCTTTAGTTCTCGTTATGATAGAATACTAGCATATGAGACTAATGTTTTACGTATCTGAAGCAGAACTCTGTGGGTTATATTTTTTAGCAAATTTCGACAAAGGTAAAGTTTTGGAATGGCGAAATAATCGAGAGGATTTTATAGGATTAAACACTGCTGTAGAAATAATTGGACCACAGTATAAAAGACCTCCTGAAAGCAAATTATTGGTTAACTTATTGCAACATATTATCCCAAAAAACAAGGGATTACAGGAAGACTTATATAGAAAAGATATTAAAGAAATAAATAACCTTATAACCAGAAAAGAAAGATTTGTCATAAACTCTTGGATAAGAGCATACTTAAACAGATATAAAAATGATGAATTACTAATCAACACTGAATTTAATAAAAATACAGCCACCTATTCAAAACAGGTAAATTATATTATTGAATATATATCAAAATCTGACAAAGGATCAAAGTACATAAACATAAACTATAATTACCATTATGCTCTATTTGATGAAATTTCTAATCTAGATAGTGTGTTAGAAAATAATATTAAATTTCAAGCACTAGAAACATACTTACCAATCCACACTCTGATCTCACTTGAAATAACTGGTGAAATTAAAATTGTCTCACTTGATACTGATTTTATCCTTAATGATTTTGCTATTATCAAAGCGAATATACTAAAATTAAATGATAGTATATCCACATGCACAAACTCGACAAAAGAAAGTAAAAGAGAGGCAGCTAAGATTCATAGTAAAAAAATCAGGTTAACATATATTGATATTCCTTCATATAAATTACGATTCATCTTTGGTGATACTACTCAAAAAGACTTCTATGTAAAAGGATCTACTCAAAGAACACATTTACCTGAATTCTTTAAAGAAGTGAGTGGTCAGTATAATACTTACCACATTCAAAATGCAAAATCAGTAGAAGATTGTTTTGGTAATTTAAACAGAACAATCCAAAGCAAATTAGGAATAGATAAAGTATTTAATGTAAAAGCTGGTAATATTTCACTTACTGAACAATACATTTTATATGATGATGTTTCTGATTAATATTAACTTAACCAGAACTTCATCTCGCTTAAGACTACTTAATCTTTGTAAATGTAATACTCGTACTAACCTACGGGTTTTTCATTTCAAGTACTACCAAAATAAAATCGCCAATTAATTTTGGCAGATGTCTGGTAGTACTGCATCTGTCAAAACTAGTGGGTGATGCATTCAGGGTTTTAGATCTAAAGTCCATATTATTCGTTAATTAAATTTAACACCATATGGCAACACATAAAAACAAAAAAACTAGCGATAAAATATCCCTAGATATTATCAACTGGCGAGATATGAAATTTCGTTCATTTCCAGAACCTAGATGGCTGGTGAGTGGTATTATTTTAGAAAACAGCATTACTCTAATAGCTTCAGAGGGTGGTACCGGTAAAACCTGGTTCGCTCTGGATATGGCTCGCTGTGTATCAGAAGGAGTATCGTTCCTAAATAGGTACGCGACTATTGAATCCCCTGTTCTCTACCTTGATGGCGAAATGGGACTCTCTAGCTTTAAAAAGAGAGGAAACCAACTATCAATTGATAAAGATAATTATAACCTAGAAATATCAACCAATTATGAAATTGATTTTAACAATGATGACTCAGTTAACTACTTACTAGAAAAATGTAAGCGATCTGGCACAAAACTTATCATAATAGATACCTTTAGAGCATTCTGTGGTTCACTCAATGAGTTTGACGCTGTAGAAGTACGAAAGTTCTTTAGGCGATTTTATCAATTCAGAGACTCTGGTATTGCAGTAGTTTTTCTAGATCACACTAGAAAGCAAAATGTGAATGATAAATTCTTATCCACTAATAGCCAAGTATATGGGTCCCAGGACAAAGTCTCTGCAATTGATAGCGCGCTATTGTTTAGAAAGTCGGCAAATCACACAAACGACAGAATTATAGAAGTTATTCAAGGGAAAAATAGACACGGAATAGAAAATAAACCTTTTGGATTTATATTGAATGATACAGAGAATAATAAAATAAGGATTGATTTTACAGAGACGCAGGAAAGAAAAACAAAATCTGAAATAGCTGAAATAGAGATATTAAAAACTATCTCGAGTGAACTTGATGGGATATCTGCAAAAGATATTCAGAAAATACTCATTGGTAGGGTTGGAAAAACACAGATTGAGAATACCTTAAAATCTCTCATAGAATCAGGATGTATTCTCAGGTCAAACGGGAAACCTCCGCTATATTCTATAGCAGAATTAATATCAGAAGACGCTGAGACTGCTTCCTAATTTCTTTTTTACTCTATGAATAAAAAACAAGAAGCTAGTACTATCTCTGATGAGAAAATAAATCTACTCATTGATCTTTTTGAAAAGCATTACGGTATTACCCTTTCTCAAAGAGAAGCCTATGAGATAGGTCTCCAGATTATCAATCTAATTAAATGCACATACGCCATACCTACCATAACGATAGATTAATGATATACTATAAATGCTACACAGGGTCATTTATTAGAAGTTTAAGTCCAAAAAGAGGTGGATTTTGGCTTCTGTGTAGCAACTTAAGCTTCTATAAGTCCACCTCTTTTTGTAATAAACTATAGCCAATATGAACAAATCAATAAAATACTTTAGGTATTTTCGTAAGTCGACAGAAGATGATAATCGCCAGGTACAATCCATACCAGATCAAATGAGAGATATAGAGGCTCTTTGCGCTACAAAAGGAATACCTGAAAACCAAATATTAGACACCTACAGTGAAAGCAGGTCCGCAAAGGCGCCTGGAAGGGTCGAGTTTAACAAAATGCTCGACAGAATAGAACGAGGCGAGGCAAATGGTATTATCTGCTATCAAGCAGATAGACTATCCAGAAACCCGGTAGATAGTGGTCGACTACAGTGGTTGCTCGTACAGGGAAAAATTCAACATATTCTCACTATTGGCCGTGAATATAGGCCCGAGGACAACCAAATTGTATTCTCTGTAGATTCCGCTCAATCATCAGAATTTATCAAGGATCTCCGTACAAAAGTAAAACGAGGCATTGAAACAAAGCTAAACAAAGGACAAGCCCCTATTATGGCACCTGTTGGATATTTGAATACCAAATTCCAAGAGCGTGGTATCAATTATATAATTCCGGACCCAGAAAGATTCGATTTGATGCGTAAGGGTTGGGACCTGCTGTTATCCGGCAAACACACAGTCGCAGACATATTGAACATTATGAATAATGAATGGGGATTTACCACCAGGCAATTGCGTACTCGAGGCGGTAAACCTATTTCTCGCTCTGCGCTATATCGTATATTTTCTGACCCATTTTACTGCGGTATGTTTATGTATCGTGGAAAGATCCAAAATGGAGTACACACTCCTATGGTAACAGTAGATGAATTTGACAAAGCTCAGATTCTACTAGGTAAATCTGGAAAACCAAGACCCAAAGTCCACAGCTTCTCATTCTCAGGATGCATTACCTGTGATGAATGTGGCAGTGCTGTTGTTGCAATAGAAAAACAGAAGTTGATCAAGTCTACCGGCGAATTGAAAAAATACATACTATATCGCTGTAGCCATAGAAAAGGTAGTGACAACGGTAAAGACAATGGATGCAGTCAAAAAAAATATGTAAATGTAGATATTCTAGAAAAACAAATCACTGACGAAATTCAAAAATATACTATCCATACTGATTTCTGCGAATGGGCGCTGGATATATTACGGTCTGACCACAAATCAGAATCAAGACAAAATCAAGCTATTAACGAATCACTATCTCGATCCCTAGTACAAGCTCAAAAAGAGCTCGACAATCTCACGGGTATGCGTATTCGGGACCTGATTGATGATGATAAGTTTGTAACTGAGAAAGAGCGTATCTCAGAATCTATTGCAAAGTTAAAAACTCAATTATCACAAACGGAATTACGATCAAGTAATACAAACAAATACGCTGAAAATGTATTTGATTTCGCTCAAAATGCATACAAAAAGTTCACAGCAGGGTCCCAAGATGACAAGAAAACCATACTACTGAATTTCGGTGGGAACTGGCGTATGAGAGATGAAAAACTCCTATGTGATAAGCATATTTACCTCGAACCACTACAAAAGTATTCATATACTCTGGACCAACTAAAAAACCGGTTGGAACCGGAATTTAGCCTTACGAATAAGAGTTTTAGGGACAATTTGGAAATTTATCCCGTTGTGCGCAGTGAAAGGGACTTGAACCCTCGACCTTCCGCGTGACAGGCGGATGCTCTAACCAGCTGAGCTACCACTGCAAATGGTGTATAAAACCGATATACTTTAGAGTGCTTTACAGCACGAGTTACATCAATACTAATTTTCTGCCTGCCGATTAAAACGGAGGAATTAGTGGAAAATATAATCTCTTCTCTATCTTATACTCAGTAAGTATACCAAAAATTACCAAGAGAGCAAGTCCCCGCACTGGACCCTACTAACTGGATTCCAGATCATTTCCGAGAAAATATACTCCTCGTACCTCGTCGTTATTTTTCGGGTCTGGAATGACGAATAAGATTACAGAGAAAGGAATAGACTAGCACAAACGAGAACCACGGCCAGGATCACTCGATACCAGCCGAATTCCCTCATTGCGGTTGGGCGTGCTACAAAATCGAGAAGCCATTTACAGCTGATCCACGCAGCGATACCAGAGACCAAAAATGCGACAGAGAATGCAGGCGTAAATAGGATGGTGATTGGCTGACCTGATTTATACAGACTGTACACGCTCGCAGAGAATATCGTACCTGCACCGAGCAAAAAAGAAAACCGAGTAATAACAGAACGCGGAATCTGCATTACCTCGCTGGCGATATAGATCGCACCTGATCGTGATACACCTGGAACGATGGCAAAACATTGTGCGATTCCGATCCAGAATCCTTGACGCCACGTAATACTCTGGTGTTGAATTTTCGGAGATTCAATCGTTTTCGGTACCGGCAATGCGATCATAATCACCCCGCCGAGGAACAACATCGTTGCAATAATAGTCAGATTCTCGTGTAAACTGTGAATATACGGATAGAGAAAAACGCCAGCAATCACAGTTGGAATGAAAGAAAATATCAGGAGAGGAATTCCCCTCCAAATTGTTTTATATTCGCGGAGATAGATACCGACCACAGCCAACAGTGCACCCAATTGAATTCCAATTAAAAAGGATTCATCGATCGGAATTGCAAAAATTCTCTGTATAATAATAATATGTGCGGTCGAAGAAATCGGTAGGAATTCAGTGACACCTTCGACGAGACCGATAATGATCGAATGAAAAAGAGACATAGAAAGAGTATACCACACGTAGTATCTTGATTACATTGTTTCGAAGGTGAGACTTGGTCACAACATATGTGTTCTCGATACTCATTCTATTCGTATTCGAACACTATGTCGCGACCCCTGACCGTAATTCGTCGGTCATAGACATCGACGAATTACTTTCTGCGTCTCACCTTTTTGCCCTACAATATATTACACCAATGCGATGCATTGGTTCATTATTGTGTCGAAGGTGAGACTTGAACTCACGACCTTGGCGTTATGAGTGCCACGCTCTAACCAGCTGAGCTACTCCGACATTGTTTTTGTAGTATAGCAAATATATGAAAATTATCCAGTATGTGGAATACAGTTCATAATTATGATACACTAGAAGCCTTATATGGTCGAAATTTTTAAACTAAAGCCCGAACTGTTCCCTGTTCGCCTACGGGAATTATCGCACCCGCCCAAAGAGCTCTGGTTCCGAGGTGTGTTGCCTGACCCATCGTATAAAATAGTAACTATAGTAGGATCGCGCAATCATAGTAGTTATGCGTCGCAGGTGGTAAAACAACTGGTATCCGGTCTCTCTGGGTACGAGATATGCATAGTGTCTGGGTTAGCGCTGGGCGTAGACACATTGGCACATGAACATGCACTAGAACATGGTCTAGTCACCTGCGCGTTCCCGGGTTCAGGTTTGGCACCGAGTGTACTCTACCCTGCTAGTATCAGACCGCTTGCGAGTCGTATATTGGATTCTGGCGGTAGTTTGATCAGTGAATTTCCAGTAGACACAGCTGGCGCAAATTGGACGTTTCCTGTGCGCAACCGTTTGATGGCTGCAATTGCAGATATTGTAGTAGTAATCGAAGCTACCACAGATTCAGGAACATTGATTACTGCAGGGCTAGCAAATGAATTCGGTACCACAGTCGGTGCAGTTCCCGGGAACATTTTTTCAGAATTTTCACGCGGTAGTAACGAACTACTACGACAAGGTGCAGTACCAATCTGCAATAGTGGTGACATACTACGCGAATTAGGCATGGAAACATCAGTGCCATTGACTGCGCATGCTTCGCTACTAGAAACAGCCACAGAGCCAGAATTGCGTATCTACCATCTACTGAAACAACCACTATCGCGTAGTGATATAGCTCGGCAACTCGATAGCGATATTTCTGAAATCAACATATTACTATCTATGATGGAACTGCGTGG
>JANPGR010000003.1:0-4682 GCA_031424015.1 Candidatus Nomurabacteria bacterium | reverse complement strand
CGGCCCCGCAGGGGCCGGCCGATTGGCTTCTTTTCTTAATGCGTTTTATCAACTTTTCGACCTTGCAAAACTCGGCGTACGCCTCAAAGAGGACACCAGGCATGCAAAGTTATAAAACACATATTGATCCTGACTTATGATATCTTATTTCCTCGATTTGATTACTTTGTCGATGAGACCGTATTTGACGGCTTCGTCTGCGGTCATCCAGTTGTCTCGATCCATATCTTTTGATACTTTTTCTGCCTTTTGTCCTGTGTTTTTTGCTAGTATCTCTACGAGATTTTTCTGTTGTTTGACGATTTTTTTCAGCTGGATTTCCATATCTGTTACTTGGCCGTCAGATCCGCCACTAGCCTGATGGATCATAATTTCTGCGTTCGGTAGGGCAAAGCGTTTGCCTGGGGTTCCAGAAGAGAGCAGGACAGAACCCATAGATGCGCCCATTCCTACACAAATAGTGCTGATATCTGGTTTTACGTATTGCATTGCGTCATAAATAGCCATACCTGCATAGATGTGACCGCCAGGTGAATTGATATACATTTGGATGTCTTTTTTGTTGTCTTCTTGTTCTAGGAATAATAATTGGGCAATAACTAAATTTGCCATAGTTTCTTCGACTACACCACTAACAAAAATAATTCGATCCTTGAGTAGGCGTGAATAGATGTCATAGGCGCGTTCGCCCATGGGGGATTTTTCGATTACGGTAGGTATTAACATATACGTAAAGTGTAACACATTTTTC
The DNA here is from genome assembly GCA_031424015.1 of Candidatus Nomurabacteria bacterium. Taxonomy (GTDB): domain Bacteria; phylum Patescibacteriota; class Minisyncoccia; order Phycocordibacterales; family UBA1006; genus JANPGR01. Next base: position 3,931 of record JANPGR010000003.1, on the reverse strand, counting down.
GCGGGTGTGAAGAGTTTGTCATAACCAAGTTGATTTTGAGGCTGGATCCCGGATTCCCCGATCGAGCCGAGGACAGGCTATTTCCAAAAAACATAGTCGTTCGTACCTCACTCCTTGTTTTTTGGGTCCGGGATGACGGGGCTATTTAGTACTCATCGCATCATGGTCATGAGCCGTGTATCCAGCCGCTGACTCGAGCCAAGAGAACACTGCCTGATTGCCGAGAATTTGTTCTACATAACTCTGTGCTGTTGCCTGATTGTAGTCAGGAGTGTTTGCATAGTGTGCATTCATTTTGTCCATTTCTGACTGTACCGCTACTGTATCAGGTTTGATCGATTCTGCCTCTGCGATGTGGTCCAGGATCATTTGGGTTAGGGCGCGTTCTGTCGCTGGTTCTACCAATTCTGCACGCATATCAGCTATGGTTTTGTTTGCGTATTCTAGATACTGCTCTAGAGTGACTCCTGACATCGTCATATCGTGTTCGAACTGAGAGATCATTTTGTCGATTTCGAACTGGACGATGACTTCTGGCAATTCTACCGGTGTAGCTTTTACCAATTCGGTCATCAATTTTGCACGCAAATAATCCTCGTTCTTGTGGATTTTGTCATGATGCATGGTGTGACGGAGTTTGTCACGCAATTCTATAACTGACGAGATTCCTGCACCGAATCCAGACGCATATTCGTCGGTGAGTTCGGGTAATTCTGATTCTGGTGTTTCTGTTGCGTCAGTAGGGGATTCTGTGTCGGTATCAGGTTTTACTGATTCGCTCTGGTGGCGGAGGCGACGGATTTCGAGGATTTTTGCATCCAATTCCGCGGCTGATATTTCATTATCGATTTTTTCTGAGTAGCTAGATTTTGCAACCTTTTTGTAGTCAGGCAGGGTGATTGTCGGCAATACCGCTGTGGTAATCGTCAGCTCTGCATCTGACTGGTCTGCTATTTTTGTTATAGCGATTTCTGGTTTGCCGATTGCGTTTACCTTTGTTTCTGAGATGATTTGGATATATATCTCCGACAGTGCGTGTTCGAGTGCGTCAGTCCATAGGCGCAAGGTCCCGATCTTTTGGATTACCATAGCTTCTGGTACGTGTCCTGTGCGGAATCCATCCATAGCGAAATTTGCCACAGCGTCCTTGACTGACTGCTGGTAGTGACTACGGATAGTGTCGGCTGGGACGGTAACGGTGAACTGGATTTGGGATTTGGGTAATGAGGTTTGGGTATAGGTCATATGCATCTAGTGTACATATATTTTGCGCTTTTGCAAAAGCTTGCATTCCAGAAATCGGTGGTTTATACTCTGCATACAGAGCCGTTTTGAGCTCTGCTCAAAACGGCCCCCCTTTCATATTTTTTGAAAGAGGCCTTTTTCTTTACAGTAGGACATAAAAGTTTGTATTGTACACAAGCGTTTTGGTCTGTTCGTGATATGATAGGTCTATATGAAAAAAGAAGGCTTTTCTACTGAAATAAAATCAAAAAATGAATATCATAATCGATACTCTGATGAGGTGGGTTTTTATAATACTCTTATTACAGAGGCAGAGGAAAACAAACTCTCTCAGATGAATTATTCTAAAAAATTTATTACTGAACAAGATCCAGATTTTTTGAAATGGTTGGCAGATGAAAAGGTTTCTCTAATAAATCTGAAAAAGATTATAAAAGAGTTGGATAAGGAAGATGTGGATATTCACGAGAATTTTAATGAAGAAATCATACAAAGTATTAAAAGTGGCTATATTCGGCATCAAACTGCGGTTGGCGAAGCGCGCCATAAAAATGTAGAAAATTTACAGAAATATCAAAAGGTAAAATCAGAATTCAAACAATACCTCTCGACAGATTCGAACAAGGCAGAGTATACTAAAAGGTTTATCAACTGGATTATTGATAAATCTTTTGATTTGAAAGATTTCCAGGAATATGAAAAATTCCTCAAAGGAAAAGTAAGTTTTGATTCCACTCAAGGGATAGGCTCAGCACAATGGTTTCAAATAACAGGAGACCTGTATTCAGAATATAGAGAATATAAAGAAGATCAAAAAGTAATAGTAGAAGAAGCAATAGAAAAACAGCAAGTATTAAGGAAAGAAAATGAGACATTAAAATCTTGGGAGTATGCAGATGATTTTATTGATGTGACACGAAAGGGGAATCCTGAATTTTTGCAGTGGATTTTGGATGAAAAGATTACTCAAGATGATTTGTTGGGGTTAATCGGTTATGCACAAATGAAAAACCCTTATGTAAATAATATAGATAGAACACTCGCACACAAAGGATATACGAGAGAGTCGTTGGGTCAAATAGTTTTACTAAAAAATCTGTACCGAGAATATAAACAAGTCCTGAGAGCAGAATCAACCGAAGGCTGGCCAGAAGATTTAGGGTATGCCACTGATATTGGCAATGTACCAGCCGGTTCCGAGTGGGATTTTGAAAATCCAATAATTTTAGAAGAAGGAGAACAAGAACAGGACGCAGTGTTAGGATCAGAATCACAAATAAAAGAAAAAAGAATCCCTAGAAAACAGAAGAAGAAAATGGAGAAAATGAAAACAATTGTTCAATCGAATACTCATCTAAATAAGAATAAAGAAGTAAATCGAAAAGTAGAACATGATAATACTAATGCTGAACAAAAACAAGAGTTAAGTTTTATAAAACCGGACGTACTAGAAGGCGCTCCAAATAAAATAGAAAAAACAGAAGGATTTTTGACAAAGGTTCCATTTTTGGCAAAGGCAGCCGCAGCAGTATTCGGCATAACAGCAACTGCATACGTTTTATCAAAACCTCCTCATTCTAATAGTTCTAGTTTGAATGCACAGAACCCATTAGAGTATTCTTTGAAAAACAAAAAAACAACAAAGGGAACCCCAGAAAACACGTTAGGGTTTTCGTCGGGTGCATTTAGTTCTGTTAAACCAACAGAGAAATATACAGGGTTAGTCAATACAGATGATTTCTCGGTACGAGGATTAGAAAAACCACAAATAGTTACTACTGTAGAAAATTCTGGTAAATTACCTACTACAGAAAAACCAAAAGGATTTTTGAGAAATTTGGGGCAGATTCTTTCTCAGGTATTTTTACGTAAAAAAATACCTGAAATAAAAGTTTCAGGCATAGGAGACTACCAGCTGAAAGCAGGTATTTCTGGAGATGTCAGAAACGAGCCTTCTCTTCCTGCTCGTTTGGATACAGAAGGAATAAAAAGTAGTCCCCTTGAGGGGGCTCTTGAAGCGGATGTGGCAACAGAAAATGCATTAGATCAATTAGCTAAAACATATGAAAACAATAGTCCTGTTGCACCTGTTCCTAGGGATAAAAGAAACGTAACAAAACAAGAACAAAAAGAATACACCTTGTATTCTTGGAAAGTATTACGTGCTCTGGAAAAAGAATACAAGTTTCCTAGTAAGGTAGTAGTATCACAACTACGACAAGAGTCTGGGTATGGAGGAAGTGAATTGGCTGCAAAGTATAATAATCATTTAGGGTTAACGTGTGGTCATAGAGCAGAAAGCCATACAGATCATTGTGCCCGTATAGGCAAGCAGTATTTTATGAAGTTTGATTCTTTTGAGGATTGTATTAGAGAGTATGGAAAAAGAATGAATACAAGGAGGTATAAAAATGTTTTTAGTGATAATATGACTGTTAGCGGGTTTGCGAAAAAGCTCAGAGAAGCAGGTTACATAGAAGGAGATCAAGCTGCTGAATATCCAAATGCTCTCAATAATCATTGGAGGGCAATACAAGGGTATTCTCTTGATAGAAAGAAAAAACGAGGATGGAATAGGAAAAATAAAAAAGTGGAAGAAAATTCTTTGGGAGATGGGGCGGTTGGGTCAGGGTTTTAATAAAAGATAAGATTATAGAGCAAATACAAAAAGCCGGTTTTGGCGGAG
>JANPGR010000002.1:0-6990 GCA_031424015.1 Candidatus Nomurabacteria bacterium | reverse complement strand
ATTCAAATTATTAATAAAATTTTAAAAAAAAAAAACTGAATTTTTTTTTTTATTAAACATTTTTTTTTATATATTTTGTGCCCCTTTTTCCCCCCACAAAAACACCCCACCAAAACATAACTCAGAAATACACTCTAATCTACACTACTTCTATTCCAAAATATTCTCGCACCTCTGCATCCACTTCAGTGTCCAGGGATTCTGCCACGACAAACAGCACCTCGCTGGTGAGTTTCATATGATATTTCATCTCGCTCACAAATCCATTGAGCGGGTGAGGGGTAATCCAAATGCTCTGTTTGAGACAGAGGAAATTTGCCTTTTTCAACATATACCTGACCGCATCGCGCGCCTTTTTGTCTTCGGATTCAAAATCCAGGATCACCATACGCCATTTACCGTCCCATTCGGTCGGTTGGACTGATGCAGAGTGGGTGACATTGGCTCGGTGGAGTTTGCCATTACCTGCACCAGTCAGAGATATGATATCAGGAGCGTCGTCTGTCGAGATTTTGTGGACGGATCCGGATTCCTCGAGTCTCTTTAGAGTGCGTTTGATCACGTATTCTGGCTTTACCTTGCGTTCGGTTGTGTCGACGGATTCCAGCGCACGGGTGACCTGTTCGATCAGTTCGGATTCGGGGATCGATTTTGCCATAGATACTAGGCGCATAATGGTCGTTTGGATGTTTTGGCGGGTCATAGGTGTCTAGTGTACAGCAAAACAGGGTACTTGACAAGCAGGGGTGGAGGGGGTAGGATGAGAGTCATTCTTTAATTTTTTAAAAAACAATTCAATGAAAAAAGTAGTAATACTGATTCTGATTTTTTGTGCATCGATGGCTACTACTGTAGCCTCTGCACAAAAAACACTTGCCCACAAAACAGTTGATTTGCTTCAGTCTAACTGGAGTGACACCGACCCTGCCAAAAAAGTCATTTTCTGGGAAGGTAATCGCTCATTTGAGCGACCTTCCAAAGGGCAAATTACGGGCACTTTACTTCAAGGCTGGTATAAAGAGGGTACAATCCCAACCAGGACCGAGAAGGGGGTAAGATTTGTATTTAATAATAAAGCTGTCGAATTCAAAAATTTTTTAGAAAGTCTTGCATTTGAAAATGATCCTTTTATTGGCAGTAGGTCAGAGTACAAAAACGGGTTATTATTTATTTGGCTAAAGACCTCTAAAGGGACAGAGATTAAGCTTGATTATTAATTGGTTTTGAAAGGCCAAATGTTCTATATAGTAGTATTCTATATAAAGCATTTGGCTTTTTGTTATTGTGTAGAAGTGTTTATTCCACAATATATACTGTCGTAATGGATCCCAGGTCGAGCCTGGGAAGACGACTACGTCGTCGCGTGTCAAACCAATTACTGTAAAGGTTTTAAAAACCCAACAGGTATTGTCATCCTCGGCGATATATTCCCAAAGAGTGAGGTACGAACGATTATGGGAATAATCGACCGGGGATCTAGAGAGTAATGCACAAATCAATGGATCCCATGTTCCTGAATCAAGTTCAGGACAGGCTTACCTGGGAAGACGACCAAAGGCGTCTGGTTAAAAACAGAAAATATAAGCTAAGATCCAAGTATTTTCCCACCGTGCTGCAATGTGGTACACTAGGTTCCGTTATATGACCCTCGAACAGTATCGATCACTCACGATTCCTGATACACCTGGCGTTTATCGATTTGTCGATTCATCTGGTGTGATCCTCTACATCGGTCGCGCGACCAGTCTGCGTAGTCGTACACGGAGCTATTTTGGTCGTGACCTGATTGACGAACGCGGGGTCGGATTCGTCGACATGGTGACACGTACCAGTACACTGGAGTGGACCGAGACAGTATCGATCCTGGAATCCGTCCTTCTCGAAGCCAGCCTGATAAAGAAATTTCAGCCCTACTACAACACCAAAGAAAAAGACAACAAAAGCGCCTACAGCGTGGTGGTAACAGACGAGGCATTCCCACGGGTATTTCTCGAACGTACACGCACACTCGAATCCTCTGAAAAGCTCGGCTATACTGTCCTCCAGACCTTTGGCCCATTCCCGCACGCACCGACAATCCGCGAGACCTTGCGATTATTGCGCAAGATATTCCCATTCAGATCAGGAAAGACGAAAAATCGCGAACGAGACAGATTCTACGAAACGTTAGGATTATCGGCTACACAGACTACGGACGAATCAGGTCAGAGCGCGTATCGTATGATGATAGACGACCTGATGAGTGTACTGTCGGGCAATCAGCAAGAACTCATAAAAAAACTCGAATCCAGAATGGCAGACTATTCTGCTCGGCAAGAATACGAAGCAGCGTTGTCGGTGCGAAATACTTTGTGGTCATTGCAACATATCCGCGATGTAGGGCTCATAAAAATAGAAGGCAAACAGAGGGGAATAGCATCAGTGCGTATCGAGGCGTACGACGTAGCGCATCTGGCTGGGACATCGATGGTGGGGGTCATGGTGGTGCTCGAGAACGGCGAACCGCAACCTCACGAATATCGCAAATTCATCATTCGCAACATCACGAGTAGCAACGACCCTGCGGCGTTGTTGCAAATCCTCACACGTCGTATGCGTCATCACGAATGGCACATGCCAAATATCATTGTTACAGATGGTAATGAAATACAAATGAACATAGCAGAAACAATAGTATCTCAAAACCGTAAAACGATATCGGTAGTATCGGTGGTAAAAGATGATAAACACAAGGCGAGAGAAGTATTGGGTGATCAGAGGGTGATTTCTGTGTGGAAGGATGCAATCCTCCTCGCCAACAGTGAAGCGCATCGCTATGCGATAGGATTTCACAAAGACAGGAGGGCAAAGGCTTTTTTGGCGGAGCCAAAAAAGCCTAACAAAACATAAATAAATTAATTGTCATTCCAGACTCTAGCTATACAGAACTTCCGCATTACCATTCAAAACACGCGTCATGGCGCTCATCTCAGCGATATATGACCTTTTGCCGATACACATACCTTTGGTGCATATCGCTTCCGATAGGTTTTGGGAGGATAACGCGGAAGTTCTACTATAGTATTCTTTTGTTTTGTGGTATAATTACTCTATTACTCGTATAACATATATTCTCTATGGAATTTTCATCACCAACTACTAATAAATTTCAACCCAGCTCGGCAGTATTCCTGATCGCTCTGGCGGGGGTATTTTTCCTCGCTTCGTTTTATTCCCTCGGATACCAAGTCAAAAAGATCAATGAATCATCCCCGCAAGTCTCTATCAATGGTAAAAAGACAACCGATGTTGTCTCTGACAAGGCTATTTATACAGCAACGCTTTCCCTCGAAAAGAATACCAGCGATCTGAAAAACACCTATACAGAATTCTCTACAAAAATGGAATCATTCATTACCTATTTAAAAGATAATGGTATCTCTAGTACAGATCAGATAGAAAAGAACTTTATATCAGAACAAACAACCCCTGCGTATGTAGATTATCAGACAAAAGCTTCCTATCCATCAAAAACACGATTGACCCAATCAGTTACGATTACATCGACCGATGTCGAAAAGATAAAAAAGCTCGGAGATTCACGAGGCGAGATGGCTCAAAGTGGTTTTGAACTGTATTATGACCCTACTATTGCTTTTGAATATACTAAATTGCCTGAGCTCAGAAAAACTCTCCTCAAAGAGGCGACCGATGACGCAAAAGAGCGCGCAGTTGCAATAGCATCAAATACTGGTCAGTCGGTTGGAAAGCTCGTAGAGATAGACTCTGGTAGTGTATCCGTGTATGCAAAAGGCAAAGAAGAAGACGTAGGTTGGAGTACCTACAACAAAGACACAATAGACAAAACAGTATCCGTTGTGGTACGTGCTACATTTGAATTGAAATAAAAGAGGGCTTCCGCATTAGACTTCTTTCAAAACCTTCCAAAACACGAGTCACGGCTCTCATCCTCATCGACCACAGCCTTTATGGGCAAGATATCACCACTGGTGTTGTCGATTGCGGATAGGTTTTCTCAGTGTTTTGAAAGAAGTCTATTACCTCCCAAAAACATAAAAACCTCAGACTATTCTGAGGTTTTTATGTAAATCTTTCAATAAAAGATTTATTGAGCCATTGCCTTTTTAGGAAGCCCGGTACAAGCGAGCCCATCTAAATCCCTGTCGAGATTGTGAATGTCTTTTGTTTTGCCACCACACTTTTCGTATACTTCTTGTGCTTCGTCCTGAGTTTTGAAATCAGCACAATTGTAGGTGTCCATTTCACATTTGACCCCGCCCATTCCGAGGAATGAACCAGTAGGGGAATCCCCTGTGATAAAGTCTGTAACACTGGTTGTTTTTATCATACTGCCCTGATCTATTGATTTTCCTAGATCGATATCGTTACCCGTAGCGCCCAATCCTAGTACTGCAACGATTGCTGCAATTGCTATACCGAATGTTGCCTTTGCTGCTTTGGATTGTTTGATTCCTCCGATAATGTCTCTTATGCTCATAGTTATAAAAAATAAATGTCTAATAAATTGACATTGACAGTATACCTTATTTTTCAAGGGGTGTATATAGTTGATTCACTACATTTTTTTCTCTTATCTACTCACATACGTTTTACAGCTTTTTCGACCTTGCAGAACTCGGCATACGCCTCAAACAGGCTTCAAGTCTTCAAAAGTTATAAAACTTATTCAAGCCCTGATACCTCGTGGCCTTGGCCCGGGGTCCCTTCATTCACTATATTTTTTGTTTTCCATAAAGACTTCCGCGTTACCTTTCAAAAACACGCGTCATGGCGCTCATCTCGGCGATATATGCCTTTTTGTTTATAAATCTGTAAATGTATATCGCCTGCGATAGGTTTTTTCCAGATAACGCAGGGAAGTCCTATTTCTATATCCGAGACGAGTTGACTGGTCCGGTTTTGGCGGAGCCAAAACCGGCCAATAAATGAGCAATAAGTATGTCCTCAATCCACTAGTCTTTTCTCTTCATGTCTCTATGGAAATACAAATATGCACCGAGCGATACGATGGTCCAGATGCTCGATTTCAATATGTCTTTGGTGAGGCGGATTTTCTCGTCGCGGAGGGCTTGATTATTCCTTTCTTGCCACTCTTGTTTGATTTGGTCTTCTGATTTTGTTGGTACGACAGGCGTGCCTGGCACTGCTGGTACAGGTGTATTCATTGATTTGAATTCACTGTATGTCGATAAATAGGGGCTAGGATAGATCAAATCAGGAATAGAGGTGAGTGTATTGATCAGAGACACGAGAAATATGATGAGCATTACTCCTGATAATACATACGTATAAATGTTTTTGATGAGATTGAGTTTTTCCATATGCATCTAGTATACCACAGAATTGATTCACACAATGGGTGGATTACTTGTCTCGTTCCATTTCTTTGATGATTTCATCCAACTCTTTGTAGGTCTCGTGGAGGGTGTGGTTGGTCACATACCAAAATTTGTGTAATTCTATCTGCTCCATAAATGCTCGATCGTGAGTAATGATTACGAGTGCACCAGGGAATCCGTCGATCAATTCACGGAGGATTTCCAATGTAGATTCATCTAGGTTGTTGGTCGGCTCGTCGAGTATGAGGAGGTCCAGAGGCCGAGAGAACGCCAGAGCAAACCGCAGTCGCATTCGTTGCCCTCCGGAGAGGTCTTTGACTCGCAAGGTTGCGTGAGCACGGCTGGACAATTTTGCACTACCGAGGATTCGGTAGGCTTCTTCTTCGTTACAGTTTCTGTCCACGCGTACTACATCGACGAGCTGGCCGTCTTCGGGGAGGTGCATATGCTGATTGAATAATTCATACGTAGCATCAGGAGCCCAGCGCATAGTTCCATTGGTTGGTGTGAGTTTGTTGCAGATAGTGTTCAAGAATGTTGTTTTGCCAGCACCGTTCCTACCTACGAGTCCGATCCTGTCTCCATAACGAATATCGAGCGATTCACTGCGGAACGCATCGTGATCTGTACCTGGATATCGATAGCGGAGATCGTCAGACTCCCAGATAAATCTCTGACTCGCCCGTTCTTCGGCGCTGATGCGTGCCGAGAGTTTGTTGGATTGGCTGCCACTGGGTGGTTTTGTTGTTTTTAGGGTTTCTTTCATTTCTGCTACTTCGGCCTTGCGTGCACGATAGTCACCGGTTGCTTTGCCTCGGAATGCCTTTTGATGCAGGATCACCAAGGATTTTTGCAAGTCTACGAGGTCTTTTTGCATTGATTTACGTTCTCGTTCTGCTGATGCTACACGTGTTGCGCGGGCTTTGATATAGTCGTGGTAGCCTCCTTCGGTTAGGTACATTGTCTTGTCGATGATTTCTATCGTGCGGTTTACGACTGTTGTCAGTGTCGTTTGATCGTGTGATATGAGGAGGATAGCCCCGCGAAAGAATTTGATACGTTCGATCAAGTGTTTACGAGCGATGATGTCGAGGTGATTTTCTGGTTCATCGAGCATGAGGAGGTCAGGCTCCTCGACGAATGCGACCGACAATGCCAGGGCCTTTTGCTGTCCACCCGATAGACTGCGACAGAGGGTCATTTCTATGGGGAATTTGTCCGTATCGAATCCGAATGCTTTTGCAGTTTCTATTGCTGGTCCTACCTTTTTTGTATGTTTGAGGATGTAACCCTGAATTGTCAGATCATGAGCGTGGAATTCCTGAGACACCTGCAATATTCGGATGCCATTATCACGATGGACTACTCCTTCGTCGGTCTCTATATCTCCGGAAATGATTTTCATTAGGGTAGATTTACCTGCGCCATTTTCGCCCACGATACAAATACGATCTCCTCGTTTGATTTGAAAAGAGATTTCTTCGAACAGAGGTTCGGAATAGTAGCCATAGGTAATATCTTTTAGCGTTATCATATGGGTTCACTCTACTATTTTTTTGGTAATTAGTAAAGAGATTTGATAGGAGGGCAGTATTGGATATTAGTATTGTTTGGGGGCTTTTGGGCCGGC
>JANPGR010000001.1:0-13429 GCA_031424015.1 Candidatus Nomurabacteria bacterium | reverse complement strand
ACTGATTTTTCATTAGTTACGAGAGAAGAATTACAGAGAGCTGAGGATCTACTTAACGGGAGACCAAGAGCCTGTCTAGAATTTGCTTTTCCGAAAGAAAAGTTCTATGATTTGGTTGCGTTAGATTGTTGAGACCGCCTTAGTAATACTTATTTAAAATGTGAAAAAATATAAAAAATAAACTTTATATTCAGCTTATATTTATTTGCTTATCTATCAAGAAAAGTGAGTGTTTTTGGTTATTTTTCTAAATATTCAAGAAAAAAGCCTACTTTTCATGGATCTGAATAATTATTCATGGATCCTGGATTGCGGATCATTTCCAAAAAGTATATATCGCTCGTACCTCGCTCATTACTATTTGGGTCCGCAATGACGAGTGCAGAGTTATAAGTTAGTTACACAAACAACTTCTGATACTGCTTCCACATTTTAGCTGCTTTTTTGCTGTCACAGAGGATTTCGAGGGTTACAGGAACCAAACTATCTTCTACTACCTGTCGCATTCTAGTCATATCTAGACCTGACAACTCTTGTTGGAGCAAAAATTCAGAGAGGTCTTTGTCGTATTTTGATTTAATAATATAGTTACCAAATATATTGTAGTTTAGATATATTGGTGTTTTGTTTTCAAAACTGACCTGCATACCCAATCCTCGTAAACGTTTAATCGTTTGCCTTTGTATCTCTGTAACAGGTTGATGCATCAGGGAATAAGTAGTATATCCTTTTGCGGTAATTATCCGATAAAAAGAATCTGATAATTCTGGGAAATACATCATCCACGCAGGATGTGGTTCTATGTAGAGGTATTTCTTTTCTTTGCAACCGTCAGTATCCAATTTTGCGAGCAGTTCCAAACTTGCATTATCCCAAAACGCCGTAAATATGTGAAAATCTGTAAATTTATAGGTTACTTTTTGCCCCTCTCCTAACATGGAGAGGTAACTCTTTTGGGTTTCCTGGTTTCTGTATTGCGAAAATTGTATATCGAATTTTTCTATCCAGGTTTTGTTGATTTTCAATATGTCGGATTTGTCCTCTACCACGATTGCCTTTCTCTGTAGTTTTGCTAGACCATAATATACTGCGGAAACAGTAACTCCTAATTGTCCGGAAATTATCGTCAATAGTTCAGGTTTTGACAATTGCCCTACTGACAACAGTTCTACAATTTTTTGTTCGATAGTACTAGAGGGGAAGTTCATATCACCATGATATCATATTTGACAGAGCGAATAAACCCGGACGATCGCGTAGCGATCGGCCGGGTCATACATCCTAACCCAAACTACTATTACCTGGTAACAACTACTTACTACTGATTCAGCCGCACTTCCTGTCCATTTTTCACCATGTACAAATCATACAACTGATTATCTGTTTTGATGCCATTCATATCAGACATGGTGATTGGACCGTACGTCATAGTATTTTGAACTATTGTTTTAGGATCCTGACCCTGCTCTAACACATTCAAAATAAACATCACACTATCATACGCCTGCGACGCGCTGAACTGTGGCTCTGTTCCATAGGCGGCTTTGTACTTTTGAACAAATTCTCTATTTGCTGATTTTGGTTTGAAATAATAGACTCCTTCGATCAGATCAAAATTATTTTCATTTGCATGCAAATATTCTCCAATATTTGTCGAGATTATCTGAGTGTCTTTTGAGACTTTTTGTAATACAAATCGAAATGCCTGAGTCGAGATTCCTGGATCATATGACGCTATGAGCAAACTTTCTGCTCCAGTCGCGTTTAATTTCTCTAATGCTGTTTTTGGATTTTCACCATAGTTTATACGCTCTTCTGCGACAACAGAAATTCCATATTGCAATGATTGCTTTTTCAAAGACTGAATGATCAAATCGTAATACTGATCATTCAACGATAGAATCGCGATTTTCTTTTTATTCTGAGTATTCATGATATCTAATATATTTTTAGCCTCTTTATCAATATCATTATACAACGAATACAGTCGATCATATTTTTTAGGTATCTGTATTCCTGCGATTGTCGCACTGGGCGCAACCATTACGATATCAGGATACTGATCCAATAGGGCCTGCGCACCGGGATACGAATCCAACCATGTTGGTCCTATGATATATTGCGAATGATCAATAGATATCAATTTCTGTACTGCAGAGATACCACCCGTACTGGTAGATTTGCTGTCTTCATAATTGACCACCACATTTATATTCGGGTGTTCCTGTTTGTAATCTCTTACTGCCATTTCTATTCCATGCTTTTCCACCTCTCCCCAGGCAGATGCATCGCCAGAAAACGCCAATGCAGCACCAATCGTAATAGTTTGGCTGTTATCACTATTTGGCGCCCCACCCTTTGTAAAGTTTAAAATTCCAATAATTACCAGTGCGACACCTAATACAATAACGCTGTTTTTTATAATGTTTTTCATATACCACCATACTAGCAACAACTATTGACATTGTAAAAATATATTGTAAATATCTCTCTATTTTATAATTATAGTATAAAATCGGGCACTCTTTATGACGCGAGTTTTTCACAAAAAACTATGAACCCTAAATAGCAAAGTATTTTTTGAACACTTTCTTTAGTTTTGCTGCCTTTTTTGCATTGTGTTCTATGGTCAGTTTCATATCACATACGGTCGTGTTCAACATATCATGTAAATCGTCTATCGTAGCAGTTGGTCGGGTGGTAAACAGTGTATAGATAGCAGTATACAGTTGCCCCAAATCGGCGGTCACCACATAATCACCGAATACATTATACGTTTTGTTGTTCGGGAATTGCGTATCTGTCAGTGCGCTGGTGCGGATTTGATGTGATTTGGACCAGGTTGCAATAGTGCTCAACAACGTGTGAGACAATGGTAGATATGAATACAGCGCATCATATTTGTGTGTTCGTAGCATTTTGACCGATTGGACGAAATCCTGTTCGCTATACAAAAACCAAAACGGAACAGGGTCCCATACATAATAATAATCTGGTGTTTGATTTTTGTGCGTCCCGACCAGTGTAATTGTGATCGAACCCCACATGGTATCGAGTTCTGCATAACTAGTAAACTTGTAATGCAGTCTGTCGCCTGGATTCAATTCTGTTGGGAATTTGTTCAATTTTGCGCGTTTGTTTTTGCCGATATCGACATGCTCTACCAGCAATTCATTCAGAATATCTATCTCGTTTTGGATCCACAACACATTCATACTAATGTTATTTCCTGTTTTGATAATTATTTTTTTCTGTACCAAATCACGAATCGCCAGATAGATCGCAGGGACAGAAAACCCGGAATGCATAGCAAGTAGATGTTTCTGCGTGACAGGTCCTGATTTTAGTTCGTTAAGTACAAACAGATGTGAAGGGGATAGATGGGTCATACACCGATGAATGACTTTATTTCTCTTAGTTCTCGTACAATTATATCTGCCTCATTTCGCACTTCCTCATGCAAATCAGTTTCAACTGCAATACCGAATCCTAATTCTTTGAATAAGAGAATATCACTATCACCATTTCCAATAATTGCACATTCCGCCGGAGTGATTTTATGCAAAGATACATATTTTCGTAAATGCTCCAGTTTTTTTTCCGCCTGATTACGGTAATAGTGAAAATCAATCAAGTTACCTTTGTTGTCGAATACCAATTCAGTGTTTGCATAATAATCACTTATTCCCAGCTTTTCTGCAACAGTTTGGACGTAGATATCTACAGAGCCTGACATAATACATAGTCGATATTGCTTTAACTTCAGGTAATCTACTAATTCTTGCGCATCAGGCTTTAAATCCCACTCTTGAAATATCGCTACCATTTTTTCTTGTATAGCATTACCAGTTGATTGCCACAACTGAACAAGCAGAGATTTTGCAGTTAGATAATCAATTTTATTGATCTTGAAATCATCAAATATCAGAATGTGTTTTTCCACAGATGCACCCAGGTATTCTGTAAGTTTCAACCAAGACACTTCTGCTGACAGTGTCCCATCAATATCTAGTATGATTGTAGTTATATTATTGTTCATATAATCACATATTACTACATTTTATACTTCCCTGCGATACCGGTAGGCTTGTAAATCATGAGGAGGACCAATAATAACCCATACGTAAACTGTCTCATCTGTGCCGCGATGTCAGAAGGGAACCCGACGAAACGCAATACCTCGGGCAACAGCACCAATAATACCGCACCGATCACAGCACCTCGCAATGAACCCAATCCGCCGAGGATCAGCACAGAGAGGATAAATATGGATTCTGCCAATGCAAAACTACTAGGATCGATGAACGTAATGTAGGATGCAAATAGGCATCCCGCAATCGCCGCAATCATAGCTGATAGTACGAATACTATCAGTTTGTACAATTCTGTCTTTACGCCGAATAGTTGTATTGTTTTCTCGTCTTCACGGATGGCGCGGATAATATGACCGAATGGTGTCATCACCAGCCAACGCAATAATAGACCAATACAGCATGCAGTGGCGAGTATCAATATAATGAACCAGCTATTTTGGACGAACGAAAATCCAAACACCTCTGGTCGGGGAATACCAGGAATACCCAGTGGCCCCCTGGTCACCGACTGCAGATTCAAAAACAAAGAAAATACAATGGTCGAAAATCCCATCGATGCCAAGACATAATAGTCATCGCGAAACCGTGACAACGCAATACCGATCAAAAAAGCTCCTACACCAGCGATACAACATGCCATCAGTACGGCCGCAAAAAACCCCATCTGGTATGTGGTGGTAGCAATTGCATACACATACGCACCAATACCATAAAACGCAGCGTGGGCTGCAGACAACAGGCCAGTATATCCCACCACCAAATCGAGACTCATAGCCAAGATCGCGTAGATTCCAATAATAATTCCGATGTGTAGTAGATATTCCATAAAGACGTGTAGTATTTAGTAGTTAAAAAAGTGTTGCATAGTAAATTTCTTATGTTACAATAGTAGTATCTCTATGAGAAAGACCCTTGTCGGATTCTGTCCCGACTGGGGGCTTTTTCTTTTGTAATAATAATTCCGATGTGCAATAAATACTCCATAGATTATTTTTTACAAAACCCTGTAGGCTTTACGAATAAAAATACGATGAGAATACAAAACGCGATCAGATCTTTCCACTCTGCAGAAAATTGCCAGACACCCAGATTTTCAATCAGCCCGAGGAACAGTCCACCGATGATACCACCATGAATTACACCGACACCACCGATAATCGCTGCGATCACCCCCTTTAGCAGCAGACGAAATCCCATATGAGGATCGATACCGATATCATATGCAGTCAGCACCCCGGCCAATGCAGCAATCGCACCACCGATAAAAAATGCATAGCTAATAATTTTCTCTGTCTGTATCCCCAATGTTGTCGCGATTTCTGGTTCATCTGATATTGCGCGCAACAGGTTGCCTATGCGAGTGCGTTCCAACAACAGCATCACACCAGCAGTTATCAGCAGTGAAGCAATCAAGGTGACCACCTGCACAGATGTAATCACAATACTGCCAATACGCACCACATCCGACACACCGGTTGAAACCGTTTGGAACTGGCTGGTATAGATCATCGCAAATACCGACTGCATCATCGTAAACACCCCCAATGACGCTACCAGATAGATCGTGTTGGATGCTTTTCGTCTACTGAGGGGGACATACACTGATCGATACATCGCAACAGAAATAATCCCACCCAGTACAACGGCGATAGGCACCGACAGCCATACGGAGAGGCCCGCCAGACGTACCAATGTGTACACCGCATAGGAACCAACCAATATAACACCACCATAGGAAAGATCAAAGAATTTTACCGTACCATAAATAACGTTGAACCCCAGAGCGATCAGGGCATACATCGATCCAGCTATGATTCCATTGACGAGTATCTGAGGGAGAATGTCCATATCTAATATTATTATTGTACAACAAGTTTGAGGTAATTCAAAATAAATCTAATTACCCTAAGATAATTTATCTCACACACCGTGGAAACACTATTCAGCAGGAACAATCTGTTGTTTCTTTACTATATACATTTTTGGTATGGTTTTTGATGCACCTTCGGAATCAAATTTTATTTTCCCAGAAGCTCCGGAGTAATCTGTAGCATAAATATTTTGTATAAAATCTCCCTGTTTTTTCTTTGCTTCATAGAGCAGTTTTACAGAATCATATACCCATGCACCTATTACTGGTTTTTCTGGGTCCTTACCATACATTTCTTTATATTTTTTTGCATAGGTAATATATTCATCACCCTGAGGGTCTGCTACCTGACTGCCATAAACCCCCTCATAAATATCAGGGTTTGCCACGATGAGTGGATTATCTAATATGTCTGATGTAACCACCTTGCCCTTATAACCCAAATCTTTTAATTGCTGTAATCCTGTAGTAAAACCATCTATTGTCATATAGATCACATCAGGATTACTCGTGATTATTTTTTGGATTGTTGACCTGTAATCTTTCAATCCAGGATTAACTAATTCACTATATGTCACCTGACCACCGATTTCGCTAAATCTTTTTACAAAAACCTCTGAAACTTTTGCTGACCATTCTTGGTTATAACCAAAAACCGCAGCTTTTTTACCTATATTTTTATATGAGTATTCAGCAGAAACTTCTGCGCTAGCAGGTGTCCACGGACCAATAGCAAAAACTTTATCACCCATATCATTTAGCTGTTGGTTTGAATCCCACATAACTAACATTGGAATATTAGCCTCATTCGAAATGGTATGTGAACTCGATGCTTCAACAGCTGCTGACATGACTACCGCATCCACCTTATCAATATTTACCAATTTCTGAGTGATAGTAACTGCTTCTTTGGAACTCAACTCTTTTGTGTCTTCTATTATCAATACCACAGATTCTTTGTTGCCATTCATCTCTTTTCCTGCAAGCTCTGCGCCTCGTTTGAATTCTTCTCCGAATGCGGCATAACCCCCAGTAAGTGGTAGTCCGAACCCAATTTTTATCGGTTCGTTTACACCATCTGTTGTTGATTTTTTAGCACTCAATACCCCCTAGCACTACTAGTAATAGTACGCGTAATGTAATGACAATTTTCTTATTCATATATTCACATAATATATTATTTTAGCGTATTTGCAACACATGTTTTACTTCAAAAAATACACCAAATACTGCCGACTATATGTTTCACCTGATGGCGGATGTACTTATTTCTAAGTATCCATGAGACTTCCGAATTATGCCAGTCTCGCTAGCAAAATTATGCCAGTCTAAAAACCCTATAAAAACAACCACATAATCCCAAAGACCATAACCCATGGTACACACCTTTGAACCCCAAAGCGATCAATGCATACATCGATCCAGTTATGACCATTGATAAGTATTTGTAGGAGAATGTCTATACAATAATTACGGTATACTATAATTGAAGGAAGTTACAAAAATCATTTCAAAAACACATCCGACAAGATTGTTGAATTCTCGACCTCGCTACCCGATCCGGTAAACACAACCCGACCTCGACAGAGGATTACGACACTGTCTGCAACCGGCAGTAGGCTTTTTATATTATGCTCGACAACCAATATTGCGATGCCCTTGTTTTTTCTGAGGATGTGCAGGGATTCGAACACTTCACTGACCATTTTCGGCGACAATCCGAGCGTTGGCTCGTCGAGCAACAACAGTTTCGGATCACTCATCAGTCCGCGTGCGATAGCGACCATCTGTTGCTGTCCACCGGATAGGCCTCCAGCACGTTCGTGTCGTTTCAGGTTGAGAATGGGGAACAATTCGAGCATTTCCTGTAGTCTGTTTTGTATCACCTGCGCGTCTGTTTCGTCATATGCACCGATCAGAATATTTTCCAAAACTGTCATCGTAGGAAATACACGTTTGCCTTGTGTGACAAAAGAAATACCCAATGCACGCATACGAATCGGATCAGGATCGATTGCGTGCCCATCAACAGAAATAGATCCGCTAGCTAATGGAGAAATCCCGCACAATGCCCGCAGCACTGTCGATTTGCCCGCGCCGTTTGGACCCATGACTAATATCAATTGTCCATAATCAATAGAGAGCGAAACGTCGTGCAACACATGCAGATGTTTGTAATGCACATGTATGTTTTCAAGTTCGACGAATGAGTAATCTTTTTTCATAATAATTTATATTCCTATATATGCCTCGACGACATCTGGCTGCGATAATACCTCTGACGGGATTCCGTGCGCCAATACACGACCAGCATCCATCACATACAACACATCAGGCAATTGACGCATCAATTCCATATTGTGTTCAATGAGGATTACCGTCTTTCCCACATCACGCATATCGGTGAGTAGTCCGCTAATCTGTTTTACCATTTCTGGGAACAATCCTGCAAACGGTTCATCCAGTAGGATAATGTCACTATCCACCGCCATCACACGACCAATTTCCAATAACTTCCTCTGACCGTAGGACAATTCGCCTGCCAGCACGTGCGCCTTTTCGGGGATACGCAGGATGTCCAGTATTTGGGCCGCTCGCTCGCGAGCGGCCCGAAAACTACCATTCGAAAACGACTGCGGAAATCGCCTGTCTATCAGTACGACCTCTAGATTTTCCATCACTGTCATTTGATCGAATAATTTACTATGCTGGAACGTTCGTGTGATCCCGTAATCGCGAATCTTTTCGCTGTCTATCTGTGACAATTCTCTGTCTGCGAGCAGCACCTTGCCACCATCCAGAGCATGCATTCCAGAAATAACATTCATCAGTGTAGTTTTACCCGAACCATTCGGCCCGACAATTCCCGTAATCTGTCCAGACAAAAACTGCAAGGATGCACCATCCAGTGCGTGCACACCTCCGAAATGTTTGACGAGTTTCTGTACAGAAAACATATATGCAGAGTATATCATATGAGGTACTGGTTCCAAAGAAGTATCACTAAATCAGGAAATTGTTTCTAGATAAAATATTTAGAACCGATTAGACAACTAACTAACTATCGTTTCCGTGTGTGGGAAAACTTTTGATATTACAGAATTTCTGGAACTATGTTTTAATTTTTCTAGAGAAATTATAGGATCTATTTCCCTCAAGGAATCCCAATCTAATAATACAATCGTCCCATCCTTACGCATCAAAAAATCGCATCCTGTCGTAGGTTGTATGCGAATATGAAAATTCTCCGCAAAAAAGTCTACAACCTTTATGGGTTTGGATTTTATATCAACTTTTTTACTCTCTGATAAAGATTGAAGGTTCGATTCTGAAAGCACTACTCCATCCTCAAATACAAAAATAACAAATCTATAGTCATCTTTCCTATTTACGAAACTTGTTATAACTTTAGCCAAATATCCACTAACATTTAAAGTACTTAATAATTCTATTTTTGAAAAAATAATTGCAGAATTTAGCCAAATATCTGGAAAACATTTTAATCCATATCGAACACCTTCAAAATAAAAGGTCACAATAAACGAATCATTTTCCCATCTAGGGGTTTTAAAAATTTTGACATCAGAAACAATATCTATTAATACTAATATAGTATAAATCTTTTCCGAGGTTATTTCATCAAAAGACAAGGATGCCAATTCTTTTTCTATAAATTCCATAGATACGTTGTATGTGCAAGACAAGAGATTATGGTGGAACACCTGGGAGACTGAAATACTACGGTGGAAACAAGTGTTTTTACTATCCCCGCTTCATCCTGTGTTTTACATACCTGCTAGCAAATCGCCAATTGACACGAGTATATAGTGTTATATACTATAAGTATTGAGAGGCTACCTCTCTCGCCTGTGCAAACAGGCCGATAGTCGCCGCGAGGCGGCTATTATATTTTGTAGAGTAGCTTGATATAGTCACCGACTTTTGAGTATTCATCATCTGACAAGGTATACATTTTCCGGACCAACCGCCTCTTGTCATAATTCCTGATTTGATACACCAGTGCTGCGTGCGGGACATTATCTGGAGTCTCGATAATACAGGTGTACTTTTTGGTTTTCAATTTCGACGATAACGGTATTCCTATAAACGTATCACCTCCTTCGCAGTTAATTACCAATACAGGGCGTGTGAAATCGCGACCCTTGCCGTATACTTCACTGCCAATATTTAGCCCAATACTACACCACCATATCTCTTTTTCTTGTGGATGTTGGAATTGCTCTACTGAATTTATCTTTGTTTTTTCTGATTCCAGTTATTGTAGTCTTGCATATGGATATTGTAGCCTATCCATGCAGAAGCCGCACTACGAATAGTGCGGTTTCGCGTTCTGCCACCGAAGCAACAGAAGATACTACAATAGTATAGCAAGGCAGTTGTGAAGTCAAATTTTTATACCTGTCTATTGACAAAACACTAGAGGCTTGACTTTTACCCCCCCGTGATAGGATTTGGGTCAAAGTTTTCACAATCCAACAGTCATTTTTTTCACAATCAAAATGTTTTTTATGAAAAAAACAAATTATGCCCGCTACTGGTGGGTCCCGTTTGCAATAGCTTTTGTTTGCGGATTTATCATGATTTCTACTTCATGCTCTGTCGGAGTAGAAAAAAACAAAATTGTGAAAGTTGTCGACACTGTCACCTTCAACGGATGGGACAAATACGCAACTATTTACTGCACCGACGGGACCAAAATGTATCGCCCACCTGGCTGGGTCACTGACCTCAGACTTTCCAAAGGTGATACGATACCTCACCTATTACTCACTCCTGCGGACTACCCTGTGCGAATCACATTACGACCCGTGCGCCGTGAAGGGATAATATTCAAAGATGCTCCTGACATTTCTGGTCTTAAAGTTATCTATGAGGACTCCCTCGGAATCATGATGGAAATTATGCGATTCAAAACCGAAGAGGGTTTCCAACGACACCAGACCATTCAAATGTGTCGAGGGGAAGGATTTGGATATTACATTTGTGATTGATGGCAGCAAGGAAAAGTCAGTTTGTGACTCACCTCCTTGCTGCCTTTTTCTATGCACTAATCTGCTGCCCAACTCTGCCACACGAGGTTCGCCAGTAACGTCATCTTTTGGTACAACGCCTCTATTTCCTGTTCGGTCATTGTACTTCCAGCCTTGCCTAATTTAGCTCTAAACCTCTGAAATAGTTCATCAGGCAACTCATGGTTAACTTCCTGCTCCCTGTTCATATATAGATTAGGAACCAGGAAGCTCTGTTTCAGAATACTGTGGCATCAGTCGATACCATATCGCCTGCGAACCGTCTCTTCTGAATGACTCGACCAATCCTTCTGTAATCAATTCTTTCAATGCTTTATCAGTACTGTCCCTACCCGACTTTACCAATGGAACCAATTCTTTAATCGTATATTCAGCCCCTACATTACTTTCTAACAAATCGAATATTTCTTCCTTTGACTTTTCTAGTGCAGTAGCTTCTTTATCAACCTCACGGTATTCCAAAGACGTGAATCCACCCGATTCTACCAATTCAAACGCAAAGGGTTCTATCTCTCGAGCATGTCGTTGTTTGACCTGGTGAACCTGTATCGTTGTGGAGTTTGGTTTTTTCTTGAGCATCAATACGCTATCAACCGATGCCAGTTTGTCTTGTGAACCTAGTACTTGACTCTTGCTAGGGTTCCCATGCTCACCTATCCCTGGTTTGCGATTATGCTCCATAAACAGGACGGTAACACCCAATTCACGCAGAGTAAAAAACCTTTTGAAAAACTGACGAATATCCATGGCTTTGTTCTCGTCTATTTCAAACCCACTAAAGCTCCGAAATGTATCAACAATTACCAACTTGATATTCTTGTCCTGAATAATTTTGATGAGTGTCTGTATACTGTCATCTGAATTCAAACTCAGCTCGTAATCGCTGATGAAATAGAGGGAGTCCTTCATTGCATCCGTAAATTGCAGAATCCTGCCTCGGTCATGCAATGCACGCAGTCCATTCTCACCATCCAAGTAGAGTACGTTGGATTGTATGGTCTGAAATCGTCCGAACAACGGTGATCCCGCGCATACGCATTGTGCGATATACAGCCCGAGCCACGTCTTGCCTACACCTGATTCTGACGCCAGTTGATTCACTGAACCTAATACTAGTAGCTTATCTACAATCCATTCTATTTCGGGGAAGTCCTTCTGGAGGACATCGCCCCAGGTCATCACCTGTAAATCATGCGGCAATTCTCTATTACCGAATTCCCGAGCAGATATACTATGGAATACTGATGACAACTCCTTGGTATCCATTTGCGGAGTGTTTCGCTCATTCCATATCTTTATAAGTTCCCAAACCATAGGCAAAACATCCTTATCTGCATTGCGGACCAGCTTGCCAATTACCTGAGCTGCTGTGGCATTACGCGACCCCTCCGGGACACCTGTCATTACTCGTGACAGGTCTAACTTCTTATTTTTCTTCGCAGAGACTTCTTGTAGCTGAGCTAACATAATTCAGCGACTTCCACACCGCGTTTAGTCCATAGGGTGCATTTATCCAAGTGTATTCGCCACCTAAACATTTGGAAGGTGGGAGAACTGCATATCCGCCCTCGCCGCGAACATCAACATTCATCGCGATTTTACTCTCGCTATTACGAACATCGATATTCTGTGGGAATCGGAAGAAATAGTGAGTTCCACCTTGGCACGTGCGACTGGTCACAGTCCAGGGAACTTCGGTCTCGCCTGGTTCTAGTGGGTAGGTCGCTCCTCCTGGTTTGTAGGAATCCACATCGACCACAACGAGGTTTGATAATTTACCAGTGACCACCGCAATGCCCCAATCAGGGTTATTGCCCCACCAGGATTCTATTTCTGCATCCGCTGCAAGCCTAGTCTGGAATGGTTTCCATGCAATGGTTGCTATTTTGTCTGTGCCAACTGGAATAATACTCCAGCCGAGCTCGTCTCGATACTGGTAGGCCATGAGTAAGTTTATATTGGTTTTTTGTTCCATACACTCGATAAAAGACCATGTAATAATCTATTATTATTTAATTCACCAATACGTTGTTATCGCTGAAAACACATCACATATGTTAGTGAGACCTTAATGTATTTTATTTTGCTAGACTAATACTGATAAAAGCGCTAATAAAAAAACCGAATTGATATTCGATTTAGGTTTAGCGCTAAACCTAAAATCGAATGCTCATCTACGAATAGATGATTATCAATATTAGGTGCTACAGCTCCTTCTAGCGTCCTATTGGTCGCAAAGCTAGTATAAGTCTATATTTCTAGAAAGTCAAAAAGAAGTCTTGTCCAACACACGATTACACCCAAACGAAATCCAATTCTAACGCAAAAAGACACCGAAGGTGCCTTTTTGGGTGGAATCCGTATCATAGTAATTTATGACAATAAATATGAACGATGACCACATTGTGAGTATT